>JBDTZX010000513.1:0-16178 GCA_040004895.1 Rhodanobacter sp.
AAAAAGGCTTGCCGTTTACGCATGTCGACCCTTTCCCGATGGAAGAATCACGCCGGCGCGTGGCCGAATGCCCGACAAAGAAAAGCGCCGCGATCAGCGACCCTCATCGGAACGCGCATGAGCGCAGACGTCTTGTTGTAGATGCAGAGCAGGGCTGAAACCGAAGAAGACGAAGTTCCCGAAAGGTCGCCTCACTCCCACTCGATCGTTGCTGGCGGCTTGCCGCTGATGTCGTAGACGACGCGCGACACGCCGCGCAGCTCGTTGATGATCCGATTCGACACCTTGCCGAGAAATTCGTACGGCAGGTGTGCCCAGTGCGCGGTCATGAAGTCGATGGTTTCCACCGCGCGCAAGGCGATCACCCATTCGTAGGCACGCGCATCGCCGACCACACCCACCGATTTCACCGGCAGAAACACCGCGAATGCCTGGCTGGTCTGGTCGTACAGATCGGCCTTGCGCAGTTCCTCGATGAAGATCGCATCGGCGCGTGCCAGCAGTTCGGCGTATTCGCGCTTCACTTCGCCCAGGATGCGCACGCCGAGACCCGGACCGGGGAACGGGTGACGGTAGACCATCGCGCGCGGCAGGCTGAGTTCGACGCCGATGCGACGTACCTCGTCCTTGAACAGTTCGCGCAAGGGCTCGACCAGTTTGAGCTTCATGTGCGCCGGCAGCCCACCGACGTTGTGGTGGCTCTTGATGACGTGTGCCTTGCCGGTCTTGCTGCCGGCGGACTCGATCACGTCGGGGTAGATGGTGCCCTGCGCCAGCCACTTCACCTTGCCGCCGCCCGCGCTCAGCCTGGACGATTCCTCATCGAAGATCTCCACGAACAGGCCGCCGATGATCTTGCGCTTGGCTTCGGGATCCGCCACACCTTCAAGCGCCTTGAAATAGCGGTCCGCCGCATTGACGCGGATCACCTTGATGCCCATGCCGTGCTCGTCGGACGCGGCCATGGTCGCCATCACCTGATCGCCCTCCTGCCAGCGCAGCAGACCAGTGTCGACGAACACGCAGGTGAGACGGTCGCCGATCGCCCGATGCAGCAGTGCGGCAACCACCGAGGAATCGACGCCGCCGGAGAGTCCCAGCAGCACATGGTCATCGCCCACCTGTTCGCGCACGCGGGCGATCTGGTCCTCGATGATGTTGGCGGCCGTCCACAGCGTGGCGCAGCCGCAGATCTCGCTGATGAAACGCTTCAGCAGCGCCCCGCCCTGCTTCGTATGGGTGACTTCGGGGTGGAACTGCACGCCGTACCAGCGCTTGTCCTCGTTCTCCATCACCGCGACCGGAATGCGCCCGGTGACACCGGTGACGACGAAGCCGGGAGGCGCCTTGGCGACGTGGTCGCCATGGCTCATCCACACATCGAGCCGATGACCTTCGCCGGAATGATCGTCGAGTCCTTCGAACAGCCGGCTGGACGCGACGATATCGACCTGTGCATGACCGAACTCGCGCGCATCCGCAGCTTCCGTCGCTCCGCCGAGCTGCGCGGCCATGGTCTGCATGCCGTAGCAGATGCCGAGAATCGGAACGTCGGCGTCGAACACCTGTTGCGGCGCTTTTGGCGCGCCTTCCAGCGTGGTCGATTCCGGACCGCCGGAAAGAATGATGCCCCTTGCGCCGAATGCCGCGATCTGTTCCGGATCGTGATCCCACGCCCAGATTTCGCAGTAGACGCCGATCTCGCGAATGCGCCGCGCGATCAGCTGCGTGTACTGCGCGCCGAAATCGAGGATCAGGATCTTGTCGCTATGGATGTTGGTCATGGCGGCGGGCTGGGAAGTGATGGGGTGAGCAAAGGCTGCGGCTGATCACAGCGGTGCGGACGTTTTGAAAAGAGACGAGAGACGAGTAGCGAGGCCCCGAAAATCGAACATCCATGCATGGACCAACAGCAGCCTTTGGCGAAAGCGTCGACTGCTGTGCCCTCGCGACTCGACCCTGATCGCCGGCTTTCAGGAATTCAGCCGGTAATTCGGCGCTTCCTTGGTGATCTGGATGTCGTGCGGATGCGCTTCGGTCACGCCGGCCGAGGTTACCTTGACGAACTGCGCGTTGTGCCGCACATCGTCGATGGTGGCAGCGCCGAGATAACCCATTGAGGCGCGCAAACCACCGATCAACTGGTGGATGATGTTGCGCAGCGGGCCGCGATACGGCACGCGACCTTCGATGCCTTCGGGAACCAGCTTGTCGGGGTCGGAATCGTCCTGGAAGTAGCGGTCCTTCGAGCCGAGCTGCATCGCGCCGATCGAACCCATGCCGCGATAGCTCTTGTACGAACGACCCTGGAACAGCTCGACCTCGCCCGGCGATTCCTCGGTGCCGGCGAACATCGAGCCGAGCATCACCGTGGAAGCGCCTGCAGCGAGCGCCTTCGGAATGTCGCCGGAATAGCGGATGCCGCCATCGGCGATCAGCGGAATCTCGTCCTTCAACGCAGTGGCGACCAGGTCGATGGCGGTGATCTGCGGCACGCCCACGCCGGCCACCACGCGGGTGGTGCAGATCGATCCGGGACCCACGCCCACTTTCACGGCATCGACGCCGACATCGAGCAGCGCACGCGCCGCTTCGCCGGTGACGATGTTGCCGGCGATCAACTGCACCTGCGGGTAGTGCTTCTTGACCCAGGTGGCTCGATCGATCACGCCCTGGGAATGACCATGTGCGGTGTCGAGTACCAGCACGTCCACTCCGGCATCGACCAGCGCTGCGATGCGCTGCTCGGTGTCGCCGCCGACACCGACCGCAGCGCCCACCAGCAAGGCTTCCTGCTGATCCTTGGCTGCGTGCGGGTTGTCGCGTGCCTTCTGGATGTCTTTCACGGTGATCAGCCCGCGCAGCTGGAAGTCGTCGTTGACCACCAGCACCTTCTCGATGCGGTGCTTGTGCAGCAGCAGCAGGACATCGTCCTGGCTGGCGCCTTCGCGCACCGTTACCAGCTTCTCCTGACGGGTCATGATGTTGCGCACCGGATCGTCGTGCTTGCGCTCGAAACGCAGGTCGCGACTGGTCACGATGCCGACGAGTTTTGCGCCGTCCACCACCGGCACACCGGAGATGTTGTGCGCGCGCGTGAGCCGCAATACTTCACTGATCGAGGTGTCGGGGCTCACGGTGATCGGGCGCCGAATCACGCCGGCCTCGAATTTCTTCACCAGCCGCACTTCCGCCGCCTGCTGCTCGGCCGTCATGTTCTTGTGGATGATGCCGATGCCGCCGTTCTGGGCCATCGTGATGGCGAGTCGCGCTTCGGTGACGGTGTCCATAGCGGCCGAGACAATCGGAATGTTCAGGCGCAGGCTGCGGGTGAATCGGGTGGAGGTATCCACGTCCCGGGGCAGCACGATCGAATGGCCGGGAACCAGGTAGACGTCGTCGTAGGTCAGTGCCTCGGCGAGGATGCGCATGGAAAAGTTCCGCTTCAAAGAGGGAATTATACGCGCCCTGCCGTGACGCTCGCCAGCGACTCGGCTGAATGCCACTGCCCGATCACGGCGTCACCGCGCGCCCCTCGGCCGCCTCGAGCGTGTTTTCGAGCAGGGTCGCGACGGTCATCGGACCGACGCCGCCGGGCACCGGCGTGATCCAGCTGGCGCGCTGCGCGGCCGGCTTGAATTCGACGTCGCCGACCAGCCGGCCATCGTCGAGACGATTGATGCCCACGTCGATCACCACCGCGCCGGGTTTGATCCAGTCGCCCTTGACCAGTCCGGGTTTGCCGACCGCGACCACGAGGATGTCCGCCTGCCGCACGAAGCTCTCGAGATCGCGGGTGAAACGATGGCAGGAGGTGGTGGTACAGCCGGCGATCATCAGTTCCAGCACCAGTGGCCGGCCGACATGGTTGGACACACCGACCACTACCGCGTGCTGGCCGCGCACCGGACGATCGGTGTGACCGAGCAGGGTCATGACGCCCTTGGGCGTGCACGGACGAAGGCCGAACCGGCGCAGTGCAAGCCGGCCCACGTTGATCGCCTGAAACCCGTCCACGTCCTTTCCGGGATCGATCCGGTCGACCAGCGCATCCTCGTCGATATGCCCGGGCAGCGGCGACTGCACCAGAATGCCGTGAACCGTCGAATCGGCATTGAGGCGGTCGATCAAGGCAAACAGCTCGGCCTGAGTGGTCGTGGCCGGCAAGTCGTAGTCGAACGAGCGGAAGCCGACCTGATGACAGGCTTCGCGTTTCTTGCGGACATACACGCTGGAGCCCGCATCGGTACCCACGAGCACCACCGCAAGGCCCGGTTCGATCAGGCCCCTGGCTTTGCGTTCGATCACCCGGCAGGCAATGAGCTCCAGCAATTCCTGGGCGATGCGTTTGCCATCAAGGATGCGAGCACTCATGTTGATGCCTGGAAGAAAGTTGCCCATTATCCCGGCTCAGTCCCGCACGTACAAACCCCGCGCGGACAAGAGGAGGATGCACGCATGCGCGCAGAGGAACCGGTTCCACCCACTCTGGAACTGTCCGATGACCGGTTGCGCCTGCGCTCCTGGCAGGATCGTGATGCGCCCGCTCTGTCGGATGCTGCGCGCGAATCGGTGGACAGCGTTGGCCGCTATCTGCCGTGGTGTCACGCGGGGTACCAGCTCGACGAAGCCATGATGTGGATCGAACACTGCAGGAATGGCTGGCTAGGCGGCGAGCATTTCGCGTTCGCGGTGCTGGACCGGCTCTCGGGAGAGCTTCTCGGTGGCGCCGGTCTCAACCAGATCCAGCACACCCATCGCAGCGCCAATCTCGGCTACTGGGTCACACAGTCGCACCAGCGACACGGCATCGCCTGCTCCGCTGCGTTGCTGGCAGCGCGATTCGGTTTCGAACAACTGGGTCTGGTGCGCATCGAAATCATCACGCTGCCGGAAAATCGGTCCAGCCGACGCACAGCTGAAAAACTCGGTGCACGCTTCGAGGCGATCGCGCGTCAGCGCCTGTGGCTCCGCGAGCAGCCGATGGATGCGGCGGTATATGCGCTGATTCCACAGGATCTTTTCTGAGTCCTGGCCAGACGTCGGACCCTCAGCGCGTGCGCTTGATCAGGTCGCTGACCCGGCGGCGTGCCTTCTGCTGCTGTTCCTTGGTCAGCACCTTCTTGCGCCCCGCATACGGGTTCTCGCCTTCGCGGAAGGCGATGCGAACCGGCGTGCCCTCGAGCTTGTAGCGTTTGCGGAAAAAGTTTTCCAGGTAACGCTGATAGGCCGGCGCGATGTGCTTGGTGCGAGTGCCGTGAATCACGATGGTCGGTGGATTGGAGCCACCCGGATGGGCAAAGCGCAGCTTGGGGGCGTGACCGTTCACCAGTGGCGGCTGATAACCCTCGTAAGCTTTTTCCAGAGTCTTGGTCAGCTCCGACGACACCAGCACCTTGGTCGCTGACGCATGTGCCCGCACCACCGCGCGCATCAGTTCGCGCAGGCCCGAACCATGCAGCGCCGAAATGTAGACCTGCTTGGCCCATTCGACGAACACCAGCCGGCGATCCAGCGCACGCACGCACTCGTCGCGCTGGTACTTGTCCATGCCGTCCCACTTGTTGACGGCAATCACCAGCGCACGCCCCTCGTCCATCGCATAGCCGATCAGGGTGAGATCCTGGTCCGCCAGGTTTTCGCGGGCATCGATCATCACCACCACCACCTGCGCGGCGGCGATCGACTGCAGCGTCTTGATGACGCTGAATTTCTCCAGCGCTTCCTCGACCCGCGCCTTGCGCCGGATGCCGGCGGTGTCGATCAGCGTGTAACGCTTGCCGTCGCGTTCCAGCGGTACCCGGATCGGGTCGCGGGTGGTGCCGGCGACGTCGGAGACGATCAGCCGATCCTCACCCAGCAGGCGGTTGATCAGCGTGGACTTGCCCGCGTTCGGACGGCCGACGATGGCCACCCGGATGCTGCCGCTCTCACCTTCCGCCTCGGTGGTGCTTTCCTCGTCCAGCGGCAGCAGCGGCAGGACGAAGGCAATGAGGTCGTCGGTACCGCGATTGTGTGCCGCGGACAACGGCACGATGGTGCCGATGCCGAAAGCGGAAAACTCGGCCAGAACGACCTGTTCCTCCAGACCGTCGGTCTTGTTGACTGCCAGGATGATCGGCTTGCCGCTGCGGCGCAGCTCGCCCAGGATGACGTAATCCTGCGGCAGCAGGCCCTCGCGTGCATCGACCACGAACACCAGCACGTTCGCTTCCTCGATCGCCAGCCGCACCTGCCTGGCGGTGAGCACATCCATCGCTTCTTCGACCCCGGACAGACCACCGGTATCGACTACCACAAAAGGCCGATCGCCGCTGCGGCAGACGCCGTAGTGGCGATCACGGGTCACCCCGGGCATGTCGGCGACCAGGGCGTCACGACTGCGCGTCAGTACGTTGAAGAGGGTCGATTTACCGACGTTGGGGCGACCGACTAGCGCGACGACGGGCAGCATGGGAATTCATCGACTCCGAAGGTCGATCAGTGCGAGGAGAGACGGTAAGCGCCGATATGGCCCTTTACATCTTCCACGTAGACGATGTCGCCCACCACCAGCGGCTGGGCGCGAATGGCCTTCTTCGAGAGGCGCTCGCGCGCAGCCAGCGCACCGTCAGCGACCTGCAGCCAGTGCACATAGCCTTCCATGTCCGCGACCACGACATAGTTGCCCTGCACCGCCGCGCCGGTGACCCAGCGGTACTTGAGCGCTGAATTCTTCCAGGTATCGGTGCCGCCGGTCTTGTCGAATGCCCACACGCCGGAATCGTCGGCAACGCCGTAGATGGCATTGCCGGCCGTCGCCAGCGAATCGAAGGTGGAGAACGGATGCGACCAGAGCGGCCGACCGCTGGGACCGTCGACCGCCATCATGTTGCCGTGATACGCGGCGCCGTAGAGAGTGCTGCCATCGAGCAGGATCGAGCCGTCGGCGTCATCGAGCCGATCGATATCGGTGCGGCCTTCGCCGCTGCCGAGCTTCTGCTCCCACAACTTCGATCCATTGTCCTGGCGCAAGGCGACCAGCTTGCCGTCGTCGGTGCCGAAGAACACCACCCCGTTGGCCACGAGCAGTCCACCGTTGCCGCGCAGGCTGAGTACCGGCACGCTGCCCTGATCGTAGACCCAGCGTCGTTTGCCGCTCGCCGCGTCGAGGCCGTAAAGCCGGCCGTCCTGGGTGCGCACCACGACGAGATCGCCAACGATCACCGGCGATGCCAGCACTTCGGAGTCCAGCTCCGATTCCCAGCGTGGCCCGCCGTCCTTCGCGCTCACGCCGTAGACATGACCGTCCAGGGTGCCTACGGCAAGCAGGTCGCCACTGACTGCGGGGCCGCCTGCGTAGCGGGCGTCCTTGCGCTTCTTGTCACCCCAGCCGAACCAGCCGTGGGTGCGGGTGTTCTTCGACCACAGGGTCTTGCCGCTGCTGGCGTCCATCGCGATCAGATCGCCATCGGTGCTGTTGGCGTAGAGCACGCCATCGACCACCGCGGGACGCAGGCGGACGCCACTGTCGCCGGCACCCTTGCCGACGCTGCTGCTCCATACCTTGGTCACTTGCACCGTGGCCTTGAAGTCCTTGGCCAGCGGAGTCGGCGGCTCGACGTTTTCCTTCTTGAAGGAATGACAGCCGGCCAGCGCCAGCATCGAGGTCAAGGTGATCAGCGCGACGCGTTTCATCATTTCAGCTTTCATGCACCCTGCTTCCCGGCCACGGCCAAATCGTCAAGTTTCATTCGCAAGGCACCGCGTTGCGGCGCTTCCTCGCTCAACGCCGACAAGGCGGTCTGATAGGCCTTGCGCGCATCGTCCGAGCGCCCAAGCTTGACCAGCACATCGCCGCGGAGTTCCTGGGCGAGGCCCTTGTACTCAGTCGCGGCAACGCGATCAAGCGTGGCCAGGGCAACCGCAGCGTTGCCGTGTGCGAGTTCAACCTGGGCGAGGCGTACCTGCACCAGTGACTTCAATGCCGGGTCACCCGCATGCGCCTCGGCCCAGCCGAGCGAGACTTCCGCCTTGTCCAGCTGCTTGTCCTGTACCTGCTGCTTCGCACGATCACCGACGGCAAAGATCGCATACGGCGATTCCGCATAATTCTTCGTCAGCTGGTCGGTGAACTCGGCCGCGGCTTCCGGCTTGCCGGCCGCCCATGCAACCTGGGCCTGCTGGTAAAGCTGCGAAGCCTCACCCTGGTGACGTGCCTGGTGATTGCGCCACTGCTGCCACCCGAAGATGCCGACCAGACCGATGGCAATACCAACAACAATCGACAAACCGTTTTCGCGCAACCACTTCTGGACGATTTCGCTCTGTTCGTATTTGTCGTATTCGTCAAGTGCCATGCAATCACCATTCAAGGGGCTGCGCGCGCGGGGACGCGGGCGGCCAGCGCGGTAAGAATAAGAAGAGCCATCAAGGTCCGCCCGGCAGCGGGCAGCCAATGGACAAGCATAACCGAAGTGAGCTATCCGGAGCGCGCCGGACAGCGATCAGAGGCTGGCCGCAGCGGCCTTGCCGCCCTGCATCTGCACGCGGAAATGGGCCACGTTGGAGTGCCTGAAATCATCCAGCCCGACGGGCTGCCCGTCGATGCTGACCTGCGCACCGCTGGAGTTGCCGATGCGTACGTCCAGCGGCTGATCGCTGTGATACGTCTTGCTGCTGCCGGCCGGCAGCAGGCCATATTCCAACCGCTTGCCGTCGCGATCGATCACCTCGACCCAGCTGGCCGATTTCAGGCTCAGGTTCAGGCTGTGCCCGCCGGTGCCGTTATCGACGGCAGCAACCACGACCGCGGGTGGCGGCGGCAACGTGCCGTTATCGAGGTTCGGAAACGGTGCCATCGAAGCCAGCAGCGGCTGCTCCTGCTCGGGAGCTTTCACCTGCAACGCAGGGGCCGTTGATGCCACCGGCGCCGACGTGTGGCTGACCAAAACCAGGCTCGAGCTTGCAGTCGATGCAGGCGCATCCTGCTGCGCGACTGGAGCGGCATCCAGTGGCGCAAGGTGGCTGAGGTCGCGATCCAGCGTACCGCGGACGCCCAGCCAGATCATCGGCACCACGATCACGGCAGTCAGGATCGCGTAGGTCGCCGCAGTGGCATAGCGATCCAGCAGGAAACGTGAATGCGAGATGCCGCCGGTTGCCACCAGCGTGTGATCGACCTGCTTGATGCGATCGACCTCCACCTGGATCGACCCCTCGTTGATACCGATGTATTGACCATACTTGGCGATGTAGCTGCCGAGATAGATTTTCGAATCGATGCCGTCGTATTCGTCGCGCTCCAGCTGGCGCAGCACCCGCGCCGGCAGTTTCAGCGTGTGGGCACAGGTTTCGATGTCCAGTCCCCGCGCTTCACGCGCCGCATGCAGGCGGCTGCCGAAACTGACCTTGGGACTCCTCGCCGACGGCACGTCCACTTCAACCAGATTGATCCCGAACAGGTCGCGTCCGTTGGGGTCCTGCTCGGATGGTTGTTGAGGCATGGAGGTCATGGGCTGGCAGTGCTGTCGAGAGCGTGGGCCTGTTCCGAATCCGGGAACTGGCTGCGCAATCGCTTGCTGTAATTCAGGGCACCTTCCTGGTTGCCCAATCGAGATTCAATGTCGTGCCCCAGCTTCAGCGCCGATGCATTGGGCTGGTTCAATCCGTCAAAACGCTGCATGAAAGCACGCGCGCGGAACGCATCGTCATGCAAATACAGCGCGTTGGCAAGCTGGAAGAGTGCATCGGCGTTGTTCGGATTACGCGCGATGGCGTCACGGAAACTCGCTTCGGCGCCGGCAACGTCCTTCGCGCGCAGCTGGCAGATGCCTTCGTTCGTCAAAGCCATGTCGGCCGTCTGGTTGAACGGATCAGCAACCGCCTTCTGAAAATAGGGCGTGGCTTCGGCATAGCGGCCAGTTCCACACAGGAACTGGCCGAGATTGTTGTTCGGGGCACCTTTGGTCGGTTCCAGCTCGAGCGCCCTGCGGTAATGCAGTTCCGCCTCGGGCAGCTTGTGGATGCGTTCGTACAGCACAGCGATCACGGTATGCGCCGGCGCATAATTCGGGTCGAACTTCAGTGCCAGCGTGAGTTTTTCCAGCGCGGTCTGCAGGTCGCCACTGGCCAGATAGCGCTGGCCCAGCTCGGTATGGATACGCGCCGCTTCGGTGGCCTGTTCGGCGCTGCTGGTCTTGGGGATGCTCTTGCCCAGCGAATTGCTGTCGTCATGCGTGGTAACGCAGCCGGCCAGCGGCAGCAGCAGGCTGAACAGCAGGGCCCGTTCAAAGCGCATGTAGTACTCCCTCATCCAGCCGTTTGCGAAGATCGGCACTACGCCGGGTACGATCAGTGACCTGCCCCGCGAGCTGGCCGCAGGCTGCGTCGATGTCGTCACCGCGGGTGCGCCGCAACATGGTCAGCACACCAGAATTCAGCAGCAGGGTCTGGAAATCGCGGATATCGTTCGCGTCCGAGCGCTCGAAGCGGGTCCCGGGAAACGGGTTGAACGGGATCAGGTTGACCTTGCAGGTCGGCAGTTTGCGCATCAGCTTGATCAGCTGGCGCGCATGCTCGGGCTGATCGTTGACACCCTTCATCAGGGTGTATTCGAACGTGATCGAGGTCCGCGGCTTGCGCGCGACCCAGCGCTGGCAGGCTGCCAGCAGATCGGCGATCGGATAGCGCTTGTTGAGCGGAACCAGTTCGGTGCGGAGATCATCGTTGGCTGCATGCAGCGACACCGCCAGTGACACATCGATGGCATCAGACAACTGGTCGATCAGTGGCACCATGCCGGCGGTGGACAAGGTGACGCGCTTGGCGGCCAGCCCGAAGCCCAGGTCGTCGCGCATCAGCTTCATCGCCTTGACCACGTTGTCGAAATTGGCCAGTGGCTCGCCCATGCCCATCATCACCACGTTGGTGATGCGGCGGTTCTGGTGGGTCAGGTTACCCAGGTACTTCGCCGCCACCCACACCTGGCCGATGATCTCGGCGGTGGACAGGTTGCGGTTGAAACCTTGCGCGCCGGTCGAGCAGAACTGGCAGTTCAGCGCGCAACCGATCTGCGAGGAAACGCAAAGGGTGCCGCGGGTCGGTTCAGGGATGTACACCGTCTCCACCGCATTGCCCTGGTCCATGCCCAACAGCCATTTGTGTGTGCCATCGTTCGCGGCGCGCTCCAGCAACGTACCTGGAACCCCGACGTAACAGACCTCGTTGAGCTTGGCACGCAGCGCCTTGCCCACGTCAGTCATGTTCTCGAAGTTGTCTTCCAGATCGTGATAGATCCACTTCATCACCTGCTCGGCGCGATACGGCTTCTCGCCGATCTGCGTGAAGAAATCACGCAGACCCTGGCGATCGAAGTCGAGCAGGTTGACCTTTGAGGTCTTCTGGTCGGATGGGTGGGTAGCTGCCTGGCTCATGTTCTTTTTGAAGAGTGCGGTCGTCGATAGCCGCTGTTTGATTTTCGTTCAAGACGTACGCACGAATTACCTGGGAAGCACATCCGTCGCGGCGAAGAAATACGCGATCTCCACCTTGGCGGTATCGGCAGCATCGGAACCGTGCACGGCGTTCGCATCGATGGAGTCGGCGAAGTCGGCGCGGATCGTACCCGGCGCGGCGTCCTTCGGATTGGTGGCGCCCATCAGATCGCGATGAGCCAGCACGGCATTTTCACCCTCAAGCGCGGTAACCATCACCGGACCGGAGATCATGAACTCGACCAGTGCCTTGAAGAACGGACGCTCGCGATGCACCGCGTAGAAGCCTTCGGCTTCCTGGCGCGACAACTGCTTCATCTTGGCGGCCACGATCTTGAGGCCAGCCTTTTCGAAACGCGCGTAGATTTCACCGATGACGTTCTTGGCGACGGCATCGGGCTTGATGATGGAAAGGGTGCGCTCCAGCGCCATACGGGTCTGCTCCGAAAAACGGATTGAGGGAAGGGGTCGTACCGGCGACGGGCCGGCAGAGAGCTAAACCTCACATGAAATGAGACCTTAGCTCACGAAAGTTTGACAGATTCTAGCTCATCCGCAAGTTGCCTGCTGTTTGCAAAGCCCGATTGTTTGACGGCCATCAAGTTGTCCGCGTATGCTCAAACGATCGTTTGAACTGCCCTTCGGCCGATGGATGATCCCGCCACGTGAACAGCTCCGGCTCCACCAAGGAACGCATTCTCACTGCCGCCGAAGTCCTGTTTGCCCAGCGCGGTTTTGACGGCGCCTCGCTGCGGCAGCTGACCGCGGCGGCCGGAGTCAATCTGGCCGCGGTCAACTATCACTTCGGCTCCAAGGAAAAGCTCGTCGAACAGGTATTCCGGCGCCGGCTGGATGCCTTGAACGCACGTCGCCTGAGCGCGCTGGCGGCACTTGCCGACGCCGACGACACAACCCTGGAAAACGTGCTGGCGGCGTATATCCGCCCGGCGCTGGATTTGTCCAATGACGACAGCGGTTCGTTGTTCATGCGCGTGCTGGCGCGCGCGTTCGCCGAACACGACGACACCCTGCGGCAGTTCCTTTCGGAGAACTACGGTCACGTGATGCGTCAGTTCACGGCCGAATTCGCCCGCCTGCTGCCGCAACTGAGCAAACCCGAGCTCTACTGGCGGATCGATCTGGTCACCGGTGCGCTGACTCACGCGATGTCCGGCTTCGGCATGATCCAGCGCAAGAGCGACGTCAGCGAACTCGCACATCGCGAACAGACCGAGCAGCATCTGATCCGTTTCGCCGTCGCCGGCCTGAGTCATCCCTGATTCCGTGTCACCGGCTGGCAACAGCCGCATGCTCCCTTCCCTCAAAGTTTCGTATCGTTTCATCGGAGAAACCAATGACTGCTGCATCATCCACTTCATCAGCGCTGCGCATCCGCAAGGCCGCCGTGCTGGGCGCCGGTGTCATGGGCGCGCAGATTGCTGCGCACCTGACCAACGCCGGTGTCCAGACCGTGTTGTTCGACCTGCCCGCCAAGGAAGGTCCCAAGAGTGGCATCGCGCTGAAGGCCATCGCCAACCTGGCCAAGCTGTCGCCGGCCCCGCTGGCTGACAAGGCGTTCGCCGCCGCGATCATCCCGGCCAACTACGACGAGGACATGGGGCATCTGAAGGATGTCGACCTCGTCATCGAGGCGATCGCCGAACGGATGGACTGGAAGCTCGACCTGTACAGGAAGATCGCACCACACCTGTCGAAGACCGCGATCCTCGCCTCCAACACCTCGGGCCTGTCGATCAACGGCCTCGCCGAGGCGCTGCCGGAAGAAATGCGCCACCGCTTCACCGGCGTGCACTTCTTCAACCCGCCGCGTTACATGCACCTGGTCGAGTTGATCCCGACCAAGCTCACCGACCCGAAGGTGATCGAGGGGCTCGAAGCCTTCCTCGTCACCACCGTCGGCAAGGGCGTGGTGATCGCCCGTGACACGCCCAACTTCATCGGCAACCGCATCGGCGTGTTCTCGATGCTGTCGGCGATGTACCACACCGACCAGTACAAGCTCGGCTTCGACACCGTCGACGCGCTGACCGGTCCGGCGCTGGGTCGGCCCAAGAGCGCGACCTATCGCACCGCCGACGTGGTCGGTCTGGACACCATGGCGCATGTCATCAAGACCATGGCCGACACCCTGCCCGACGATCCGTGGCACAAGTACTTCAAGGCGCCGGCATGGCTGGCCGGGCTGATCGAGCAAGGAGCGCTGGGCCAGAAGACCGGCGCCGGTTTCTACAAGAAAGCCGGCAAGGACATCGTGGTACTCGACCCGGCCGCGAAAGATTACCGCGCCTCCGAGCAGAAGCCGTCCGACGAAGTCGCCGAGATCCTGGCGATCAAGGACCCGTCCGAGAAATTCGGCAAGCTGCGCGCATCCAGTGATCCGCAGGCGCAATTCCTGTGGTCCAGCTTCCGCGACCTGTTCCACTACACCGCCTATCACCTGGCCGATATCGCCGACACCGCGCGTGATGTCGACTTCGCGATCCGCTGGGGTTATGGCTGGAAACTTGGCCCGTTCGAAACCTGGCAGGCGGCCGGCTGGCAGCAGATCGCCGAGTGGATCAACGAAGACATCAAGGCCGGCAAGACGATGAGCGACGCGCCCCTGCCTGCGTGGGTCACCGACGGCCGCAAGGGCGTGCATGGCAAGAACGGTTCCTGGTCACCCGCCGCCAATGCCGACAAGCTGCGTTCGCAGCATCCCGTGTACAAGCGCCAGTTGTTCCCCGATCCGCTGATCGGCGAGAAGTTCGATACCGGTACGACCCTTTGGGAGAACGACGGCGTACGCCTGTGGACGCTGGGCGACGACGGCATCGGCATCCTCTCGTTCAAGACCAAGATGAATACGGTCAACGACTTCGTGCTCGACGGCGTGCAGCACGCGATCAAGCTGGCCGAGGAAAAACTCAAGGCGGTGGTGATCTGGCAGACCGGCGAGCCGTTCTCCGCCGGCGCGGATCTGAAAGGCGCGCTCGGCCTGTTGAAGGAAGGCAAGTTCGACGACTTCGACAAGATGGTCGCCAACTTCCAGCGCACCAGCATGGCGATCAAGCACGCGCTGGTGCCGGTGGTCTCGGCCGTGCGCGGCATGGCCTTCGGCGGCGGCTGCGAGTTCCAGATGCATTCGACGCGCACTGTCGCAGCCCTGGAAAGCTACATCGGTCTGGTCGAGGCCGGCGTCGGCCTGCTGCCGGCCGGCGGCGGTCTGCATGAACTGGCGATTCGCGCGGCCAAGGCCAACGCGGCCGATCCGTTCGAGGAGCTGAAAAAGGTGTTCGAGACCGTGGCGATGGCCAAGGTGTCCGCCAGCGCGTTCGAGGCGAAGAACCTCGGCCTGCTGCGCGACAGCGATGTGGTCGTGTTCAACGCTTACGAGTTGCTTTACGTGGCCAAACAGGTCGCCAACGCATTGGCCGAAAGTGGCTACCGCCCGCCGCTGCCCGCCAACGCCATTCCGGTTGCCGGCGATGTCGGCACGGCCACCTTCAAGGCCTCGCTGGCCAATCTGCAGGCCGGCTATTTCGCCTCACCGCACGACGTCGACATCGCTACGCGCATCGCCGACACCTTGTGCGGCGGCGTGATCGAGCGCGGCTCCACCGTCGACGAGGAGTGGTTGCTGGCATTGGAGCGCAAGCACTTCGTGGAACTGGCCAAAACTGAAAAGACCCAGGCCCGCATCGCCCACACCATGACCACCGGCAAACCGCTGCGGAACTGACCACGACCTGCTCCCTCCCCTTCAAGGGGAGGGCTGGGGTGGGGATGGTTGTCCCTCGCCCTGCGACCAAATCATCAGCCCGCACCCGCGCACCGCGCGAAGGGCAACGGAGAACAAAATGAGCAAGCAAGTGCAAGACGCCTACATCGTCGCTGCCACCCGCACGCCGGTCGGCAAGGCACCGCGTGGCGTGTTCCGCAACACCCGTCCGGACGACATGCTCGCCCACGTGATCCGCAGCGTGATGTCGCAATACCCCGGCATCGACCCGCACCGTATCGGTGACGCCATCATCGGCTGCGCCATGCCCGAAGCCGAGCAAGGCATGAACGTGGCGCGCATCGGCGTACTGCTGGCCGGCCTGCCCGACACCGTGCCCGGCGTCACCATCAACCGCTTCTGCTCGTCCGGCCTGCAGGCTGTGGCGATGGCCGCCGATCGCATCCGCCTGGGCGAAGACGATTTGATGCTCGCCGGCGGCACCGAGAGCATGAGCATGGTGCCGATGATGGGCCACAAGATCGCCATGAACCCGGCAATCTTCACCGACGAGAACATCGGTATCGCCTTCGGTATGGGCATCACCGCCGAGAACGTGGCCAAGCAGTGGAAGGTCAGCCGCGAACAGCAGGACGCGTTCGCCGTGGAAAGCCACCGCCGCGCGCTGGCCGCCCAGGCCGCCGGCGAGTTCGACGACGAGATCAGCCCGTTCGCACTGGACGACCACTATCCGAACCTGGCCACTCGCGGCATCGTCACCGACAGCCGCAGCATCAGCATGGACGAAGGCCCGCGCGCCGGCACCACCCTTGAAGTGCTGAGCAAGCTGAAGACCGTGTTCCGCAACCAGCAGTACGGTGGCAGCGTCACCGCAGGCAACTCCAGCCAGATGTCCGACGGCGCCGGTGCGATCCTGCTGGCCAGCGAAAAGGCGATCAAGGAATACAACCTGCAGCCGCTGG
>JBDTZX010000274.1:0-4734 GCA_040004895.1 Rhodanobacter sp.
TGGTGTTGGGCAAGGTCTCCTGGACCGTGCCTTCCATCTCGATGACGTCGTCTTTGGCCATGTGTTCCGGGGTTCACGCGCAACCGTGATGGCTGCGTAAGCCGGTGATTATGTCATGGATACGGCTTCGGTTGAAGCTTCGTCGGGGCGGCGGGCGCGAACCCTCCCCGGCGGTGCTGGTCAGGCGAAGTGCTCATCCAGCCTGCGCCTGATTTCCTGCTCGATCGTTCCCTTCAGCGGTGACAGCAGCAGGCCCAGCTCGACCACGACATGGATCGCCTTGTCGCCCACCGTGATCGTCCCGCTGGCGCCGGAGCGGGCGAACAGCAGACGGTTGCCCTGCCAGGTCCCGTCCATGCCGAATTTTTCACGGATCCGCACGGCGACTTGCTCGACCACCGCGCGCGCTTCGGGAATCGACAGTTGGTGCGGGCGCTGGATATCGATTCTGGGCATGACGGGGTCCGTGGCAAATAGGCCCAGTTTAATCCGCGAGCCGCGGCAGGGCGTGACGGAGCGCATGCTAGAGTTTCGCGGTCCATCGACCGGTTCATCCATGCGTATCGAATTTCCCAATGCGGCCCGTGAGGATTTTCATTGGGCGCAGGCGCAACTGCGCATCGGCAGCGCGCCCGACAATGACCTGGTGCTGGCGGCCGGGCAGGCCGCTGCGCATCATCTGCGGATTCAGCAGGATCGTCGGGGCTGGGTATTGCTGGTGCTGCCCTCGGCCGATCGCATTCATGTCAACGCACGTCCGGTGCGCGAGCGTGCATTGTTGCGCGCAGGCGACGTGATCAGCGTCGGTGACTGCCGGATGCTGCTGCGCGCCGATCTGGATCCGGCCTCCCGAGCATCGTTGAGCCTGCCTGCGCAGCAACGTTGCACGGTGGCATTGCGGGCGGTGGCCGGACCGTTGTCGGGAAAGGTTCTGCCGTTGCAGGACAGTCTCGAACTCGGTGCGCAAGGACACTGGCCGCTGGAACTGCCGCAGGCCGAACTGGCGTCGCTGCGGCTGTCCTGGCAGGACGCCCAGCTAGTGCTGGAATCGACCCGGCCGTCGGCACGTCATCCGTTGCGGGTCAATGGTGTTGTCGTACAGAAAATCGCGCTGCAGCCGGGTGACCAGATCGGTCTGGCCATGCATCGTTTCGTGGTGGAGGCGCCGGGAATGGAGCCGGAGCCGGCGATCGTCATGCCCGCGCCATCGGCGCAGCATCTGCCGGAAGAAGCTGCCGGCCCGACCCGCGAGGTGTGGTGGCTGATCGTCACCGCCGCAGTTCTGGCGCTGGGTATCGCGCTGGTCCTGCTGATCCGTTTCTGATCCGGAAGCGGATTGATGCAGCGGTTGACCGCCTGTTGCTGCGCCGCCCCATAATGTGCGGAACACTCTTCAGGAAGCAGTGACACGTGAGCAGAGTCTGGAATTTCAGCGCGGGACCCGCGGCACTGCCGCTGGCGGTCCTCGAACGAGCCCAGCGTGAATTGCTGGACTGGAACGGCAGCGGTGCCTCGGTGATGGAACAGTCACATCGCGGCAAGCGTTTCATCGCCATGGCGGCGCAGGCCGAAGTCGATCTGCGCGCACTGCTGACGATCCCCGGCGACTACGCGGTGCTGTTCCTGCAGGGTGGCGCCACGCAGCAATTCGCGCAGATTCCGATGAATCTGGCCGGTGAGGGCGACAGCGCCGACTACGTGGTCAGTGGCCACTGGAGTGCCAAGGCGGTCGGCGAAGCCGCACCCTACGTGCGCGCAAACATTGCGGCCAGCAGTGAGGCGGAAAACTTCCTGCGGCTGCCTCCGCGCGACAGCTGGCAGCTCGACCCGCAAGCAGCCTATGTGCACTACACGCCGAATGAAACGATTCACGGGGTGGAATTCCGGGACATCCCCGAGGTCGGCCAGGTGCCGCTGGTGGCGGACATGTCCTCCAGCATTCTGTCCGAGCCGCTCGACGTGACCCGTTTCGGACTGATCTATGCAGGCGCCCAGAAGAACATCGGACCGTCCGGCCTGGTGCTGATGATCATCCGCCGCGATCTGCTGCAGCGGGCCAGCCGGCCGATGGCGCGGATCTTCCGTTTTTCGGAGCAGGCGTCAAACGATTCGATGCTCAACACGCCCAATACCTGGGGCTGGTATCTGGCCGGACTGACCTTCCAGTGGCTGCAGGAACAAGGTGGCCTGAGCGTGATCGGCGCGCGCAACCGCGCCAAGGCCGAGCGGCTGTACCGGGCCATCGACGACTCGAACGGCTACTATCGCAACCCGATCGACCGCGACGCGCGCTCGCGCATGAATGTCCGTTTCGATCTCCACGACAGCGCGCTGGATTCCTTGTTCCTGCAGGAGTCCGAAGCGGCCGGAATGCTGTCACTGAAAGGGCACAAGGCACTTGGCGGCATGCGTGCCTCGCTCTACAACGCGGTGCCGCTGGAAGCCGTCGAGGCACTGGTCCAGTTCATGCACGATTTCTCGAAGCGGCATGGCTGAGCACGCAGCGATGACGATTTTCAGGCAAGATGCTCTTTCTGCATTTGGACATCTTTCCATCCAGGCGGCCAAACCATGACCGAGAAAAAGACCTCGCTGAGCGAGATGCGCGAACGCATCGACAGCATCGATCGACAGATCCAGCAGCTGATTTCCGAACGTGCCAACCACGCGTTGACGGTGGCGAAGGTGAAGGGTGAAGGTCTCTCGGCGATCGACTACTACCGCCCCGAGCGCGAGGCGCACGTGCTGCGCATGGTCGTCGACCGCAATGACGGGCCGCTGCCGGATACGGAAATGGTGCGGCTGTTCCGCGAGATCATGTCCTCGTGCCTGGCACAGGAAGATCCGCTGAAGATCGGATTTCTCGGACCAGAAGGCACCTTCAGCGAACAGGCGGTGCGCAAGCATTTTGGCCATGCCGCCTACGGTCTGCCGCTGGGAAGCATCGAGGAGGTATTTCAGGAAGTAGCCGCTGGCCACGCTGATTTTGGTGTGGTGCCGGTGGAGAATTCCGGGCAGGGCATGATCCAGGTCACGCTCGACATGTTTCTCACTTCCGAAGCCACCATCTGCGGCGAAGTGGAATTGCGCGTACACCAGTGCCTGCATTCACAGGCCGGCACGCTTGATGAGGTGAAGCGTGTCTACGCGCATGCGCAGTCGCTGCAGCAATGCAAGACATGGCTGCGAATCAATCTCCCGGGTGTCGAGTGCATTGCGGTGGGCAGCAATGCCGAAGCCGCGCGCATGGCGCGGCACGCGGATGACTCGGCGGCCATTGCCGGCGAAACCGCAGGCAAGATCTATGGCCTGAAAACCGTGGCCACCGGCATCGAGGATCGCGCCGACAACACGACGCGTTTTCTGGTGATCGGCCGCTCGCTGTTTCCACCGTCCGGGAACGACCGCACGTCCTTGCTGATTACCGTGAACGACAAGCCCGGCGCGCTTTACGACGTGCTAAGTCCGTTCGCCAGGCACGGCATCAGTCTGAACCGGATCGAATCGCGGCCAGCGCACACCGGCAAGTGGCAATACGCGTTCTTCATCGACGTATCCGGCCACATCGACGGCCCCGAACTGCAGGCCGCGGTGCAGGATATCGGCGAATCGGCGGCGACCATCCGCGTGCTGGGCTCGTACCCGGTTGCATTGCCCTGAGCGTGAGCGCTGGATCGCCTGCCGATGGAGAACATGAATTGAACCGTCTCGACTGGACCAGTCAGCGCGGCCGGCCGCTGCGTGGCGAAGTACGGATACCCGGCGACAAGTCCGTCTCGCATCGCGCGCTGATGCTGTCGGCGATTGCCGAGGGCACCACGCGCATTCGCGGCTTTCTTGAAGGCGAGGACACCCGCGCCACGGCTGCGGTGCTGGCGCAACTGGGTGTCCGTATCGAAGCGCCGTCGCCCGGTGAGCGCGTGGTGCACGGTGTCGGCCTGCACGGTTTGCGCGGCTCGTCGCAGGCGCTGGATTGCGGTAACGCGGGCACCGGCATGCGCCTGTTGGCCGGCTTGCTGGCCGGACAGGCGTTCGACAGTACGCTGGTGGGCGACGAATCCTTGTCCAGAAGGCCAATGCGCCGGGTTACCGATCCGCTGACCCGCATGGGCGCGCAGGTCGACTCACGTGACGGACTGCCGCCATTGGTGATGCGTGGTGGTCAGGCACTCCACGGCATCCGCTATGAACTGCCGGTGGCCAGCGCCCAGGTCAAGTCCGCGTTGCTGTTGGCCGGACTGTATGCCGTGGGCGAGACCGAAATCATCGAGCCGCATCCGACGCGTGATTACACTGAACGCATGCTTGCCGCGTTCGGCTGGCCGATCCGTTTTTCGCCAGGGCATGCCGTGCTTGAAGGTGGCCATGCGCTGTGCGCCACCGATGTCGATGTGCCGGCCGATTTCTCCTCGGCGGCTTTCTTTCTGGTGGCTGCCAGCGTCGTGCCAGGCTCCGAGCTGCGCTTGCCCGCGGTCGGCCTCAATCCACGTCGCACGGGACTGCTGCACGCGTTGCGTTTGATGGGTGCGGATATCGTGGTCGAAAACGAGCGCAGTGCGGGTGGCGAACCGGTCGGCGATCTGGTGGTGCGACACGCGCCATTGCATGGCATCGAACTGCCCGGGGCGCTGGTGCCTGACATGATCGACGAGTTTCCCGCGCTGTTCATCGCCGCTGCTGTTGCCAGCGGCCGCACGGTCGTTCGCGGCGCCGCCGAGTTGCGCGTGAAGGAAT
>JBDTZX010000107.1:0-4728 GCA_040004895.1 Rhodanobacter sp.
GGCGCCAGGGTGCTGGCGGCACACGATTGCTACGGCGGCACCTGGCGACTGCTCGAGGCATGGGCAAAGAAGGGTCGCTTCAGCGTCGAATTCGCCGATCTCACCGACACCGCTGCACTTGCTGCCGGCCTGGCGGTGAAGCCGGCGCTGGTCTGGGTCGAGACGCCGTCCAATCCGCTGCTTCGGATCACCGACATACGCCACGTGGCGCAGGCGGCGCATGCGGTCGGCGCCCTGCTGGTGGTCGACAACACCTTCCTGTCACCGGCACTGCAGCAGCCATTGCAGTTGGGTGCGGACGTGGTGGTGCACTCCACCACCAAGTACATCAACGGCCACAGCGATGTGGTTGGCGGCGCGGTGGTTGCGCGGGACGCGGCAGTGTTCGATCAGCTGAAATGGTGGGCCAACTGCAACGGGCTGATCGGCGCACCGTTCGACAGTTACCTGACCCTGCGTGGCCTGCGCACGCTGAGCGTTCGACTGCGCCAACACCAGGAAAACACCATCCGCATCGCCGAGCTTCTGGACGGCCATGCGGCTATTCGCAACGTCTATTATCCGGGGCTGGCCAGCCACGCCGGGCACAAGCTGGCTGCACGCCAGCAGCAGGGTTTCGGTGCGATGCTCAGCTTCGAGCTCGAAGGCGACGTCAGGCAGATCGAGGCGTTTGTCGATGGCCTGGAATTCTTTTCGCTGGCCGAATCGCTCGGCGGCGTGGAAAGCCTGATCGCGCATCCGGCATCGATGACGCATGCCTCCATGGCGCCCGAGGCCCGCGCGACGGCCGGCATTGCCGACAGCCTGCTGCGGCTTTCGGTCGGCATCGAGGACGGCGACGATTTGTTACGCGATCTTGATGCCGCGCTGGCCCGCGCGCAGGCGGTCGGCAGCACGCGTCCGATCAAGGCCGGTCGGGCCGGCGCATGAGTGCGGTGCTGGATGATCGCGAGGCGTCGGTCCAATCGCAGGCAGCGCCATCGATCGCGATGGTCCTGCTCGGAACCGGCGTGGTCGGTGGTGCATTGCTCAAGCTGCTCAACACGCCGGCCGCGGCGTCGCTGCGGCTGGTTGGCGTAGCCAACTCCCGCCGCCAGCAAACTGAACCCGCGAGCCTCGCCCATCGCAATCTGCGCGAGCAGCTGAACCGGGTCGGCGACCTGCGCGACAACGCCATCCTGCTGGCCGCGCTGGATGTCAGCGGCGCGACCACCAAGGTCATCGTCGACGCCACCGCCAGTGCGCCGCTGGCGGCCCGACATGCCGAATGGCTGGCGCGCGGATACGACGTGGTCACCGCCAACAAGGCGCTGGCCGGCGGCGAGCTTTCCGGCTGGCGTGCGCTGCAGGCGGCTACTGCGCAAGGCGGACGTTACGGCGATTCGGCTACGGTCGGCGCCGGCCTGCCGGTGTTGTCGACGCTGCGCCGGCTGCGCCGCTGCGGTGACAGCCTGCTCACGCTGGAAGGCGTGTTCTCCGGCTCGCTCTCGTGGTTGTTCAACCAGTACGACGGTAGCCGGCCGTTTTCCGAACTGCTGCGCGAGGCACGCCATCAGGGCTACACCGAGCCCGATCCGCGCTCGGATCTTTCCGGCGAGGATGTTGCGCGCAAGTTGCTGATCATCGCCCGCAACGCGGGCTTTGCGCTGGGCACGGACGAAGTGGATGTGCAAAGCCTGGTGCCCGAGTCGTTGCGCACGATCGACAGCGAATCGTTCCTCACCCGGCTGGAGGAACTCGACGCGCCGCTCGCCGCGCTGCATGCGGACGCGAAGGCGCGTGGTTGCGTGCTGCGGTTCCTCGCGCGCCTCAACCAGCGTGGTCGCGCTCGCGTCGGGCTGGTCGAAGTGCCGCTCACGCATCCTGCTGCACGTCTGTACGGAACCGACAACCAGTTCGCGCTCACCACCATGCGCTACAACGCGCAACCGCTGGTGATCCAGGGTCCGGGTGCCGGTCCGGAGGTGACGGCGCAGGCCTTGCTCGCCGATGTGCTCGAATCAGGGCTTGCGCTCAGACGTCCATAGCGTTTGTTCGACGCGCGTGGCGATACGCCATCGCCTCTTGGCCGGATCGGAGAGTGTTGTGTGGGGAAAGCCTGCTTCGCGGGCATCCGCAGCAGCAGGTCTTTCCAGTGCTGTGCACCATCGGAGCGACGCCGTGCGGAGAGGAGTGCGCATGGTTCGATCCTGACGCTCGGGCGAATCGACGGTGCCATGGCGCAACGTGGGTGGTGCTGAAGCATCATCCGGCGTGAAGGCGGCAATCACGTTCTATCCGTCACATCGTGACGACGCGCTGCGCGGCAACGTGCGGCCCACGGGCGTTTGGCCCGCATCGTCAACGGAGGGAGCGTCATGTCCGAGATCAAGAAAACGCCCGAGCTTTCCGACGCCGGCAAGCAACGTGGCGGCATCGGTTACGTGTTGCTGTGGTTCCTGGGCGTGCCGATTCCGGTGCTGATCCTCATCTCGCTGCTGCGCGGCTGTGCCTGATAGCGAAGCCCACCGGCTTCGTCCACTTCGCGTCTTCACAGGAATCACGTCATGGCTGCCACAAGCGAACACGTAGACACCGTTGTTGTCACATCTCCTTCGATACTTCACCCGAGCATGAGCTGGAGTGCGATCTTCGCCGGCTGGCTGGTCGCCACTGCGGTGGCCGGCCTGCTCTACGTCGCCGGGCTCGCGCTGGGCTTTGCGGCGTTCGATCCGAACGACGTCGCCGGCGCGACCCGCGGCATCGGCATCGGCACGGCCCTGTGGCTGATCGTGACCTGGGCTGCAGGACTTTTCATTGGCGGCATGTTCGCCAGCTGGTTCGACGGCAAGACCGACGAGACCATGGGTGCGATGCACGGCGTTGCCGTATGGGCACTGTCGATCACCACCACCGCATTGTGGATGTCGCTGGGACTGGGTCAGGCAATGCATCACCATGTCGGGCCGCTGGGCGCGGACGCTCGCTCACCGATGGCGGTCGCCGCGGCAACCGACAACGACGCGCTGGCGATTCTGCAGGCCAATGTCCGTCGCCTCACCGAACGATCGGCCGGCGATGCGCGGCCAGGCCCGCACGGCAACGGTGACGGGGCGGTGGTGGCTTCGATCCTTGCCGGCCATACCGATACCGCACGCGCACTGCTGATGGCGGATGGTGCTTCGACGGATGCGATCGACCAGACATTGCCGCGCCTCGCAAGCGAAGCCAATGCGGCCAACGTGCAGATCAAGGCCGACGCCGACCGCGCCGCGCACTACACCTCGATGGCGTTGTGGATCGCCTTCATCGCCGGCCTGCTGGCGCTGATCACTGCAGCGATCGGCGGCCGGATGGGTGCGGGCAATGTGCACCGCGTCTATCATCTGCGTCGCTACGAGGGGCGGCCGTACCGCGGGCTGTGATGCGCTGAAGCTGGCCGATCAGAACAAAGCGCGCGGCGCGAGCCGCGCGCTTTGTTTGTCCATCAAGTCGATATCATGAGATCAACAGTGCGAAAGACATCATTTTGTCTGCAATGATCCCACTGTCACGGTTCCGACGAGACCGTCGAATTCCTTGTCCGCGATCGCATGCATGTCGTCGACCACCTTGTTCGCAGTTTCGGGGAGCGCAGAATAGCCGCTGAGATAGGCGAGCCCGCCGAAGTTGGCTGCCTCCTCGAGCGGTTGAACCTCGCGATTGAATCGACGCAGTGCGCGCAGGCCCGCGACCTTGTCGCCATATTCACGACTCATCTTCTGCCATAGCAAACCGGCTACCCGAAGTTCTTCCGCACTGCTTTGCTGGCGGACGACGGCATAGGTCTGGACGTATTCCGACCTTTTCCGCTCCGCCGCCAACGCCAGCCAGACCAAAGCGAGCGGCCGATTCGCCGGAATATCCGGCACGTCGCCGTTGAAATAGACCAGGCCGAGCGAATACTGTGCATCCTTGTTGGCCCAGTGCGCGGCATCCTTCAGCATCTCCACCGCCTGCGCGTAATGCTTGCGCTGGAAATGGTATCGCGCGCGGCAGGCGTAGTACTCGCCCGGCAGGATATCCGCGAAGCCTTCGATGCAGCCGTAGATCTTCTCGTCGACCGCCCCCGTGGTGGAAGACGATATGGATGCCGGGGCGTCATCTGCGACAGCGCCGTTCGCGGCGGCGAGCGTGCCAAGCACGATCCAGCCCAGCAACTTCCAACCTGTTTTCATGCTGTTTCTCCTGAAGTGCGGGCAGGGCATCAACAGAATGTCTGGAAACAGCGACCGCCACGGCTCGCCCGTCTATGTCGCAAACGCTCGAAGCGGCGGCTGTTGACCGCCATCCGGGGCATCAGTGGCCGGTGATCCGTTCCGCCGTTTCCTCATCCGGCGGCACCAGCGGCGAGAGCGGATCCGCTGCCGCCTCCAGCCGCGCGGCTTCCACCGACGGCGTGCGCCAGCCGGACTTCACGCCCCACACGAAGAACAGCAGGCCGATCACCGCGACGATCACCAGATCCCAGCCGTAGGGCAGATAGCCCAGTCCGCCGAACTTGGTGCTGCCGAAGCGCGAGACCACGGCCAGCGACACCAGGTAGGCGACCAGCCACCAGGCGCCCTTCATCTGGCGGCCGAAGTCGTGCCAGCCGCTCTTCCACTGGTAATAAATGTAGATCGGCAATGCCACCACGATCAGCAGGATGATCTTGCCGGTCAGCGGCCACTTGGCCCAGTACAGCAGTTCGGCCGACATGATGAAGGC
>JBDTZX010000110.1:0-4723 GCA_040004895.1 Rhodanobacter sp.
CCGATGCCGACGCTGATGCCACCGTTGCCGACGACCGGCCGCCCACACCCTGACGGAGTCACCCCGGGCATGAACGAATCACGCTGGGACCGGCTGCTGCTCAACGCCACGTTGGCGACATTTGCCGGCGAAGTGCCGTATGGCCTGATCCAGCGTGGCGCGATCGCGCTGCATCACGGTCGCATCGCCTGGATCGGAGGCATGGATGCGTTGCCGGACGCACCGGGCACACTGGCCAACTCGGTTGAATCACTGGACGGAGCCCTGGTGACACCCGGGCTGATCGACTGCCACACGCATCTGGTGTTCGGCGGCGATCGCGCGCACGAATTCGACCTGCGCCTGAACGGCGCGAGCTACGAAGAGATCGCGCGTGCCGGTGGCGGCATCGCCTCGACCGTTGCCGCCACCCGCAGCGCAAGCGAGGAGCAGTTGTTCGAGCAGTCGCTGCCGCGTGCACAGGCGTTGCTGGCCGATGGCGTGACCACGCTGGAGATCAAGTCCGGCTACGGCCTGGATCTGGAAAACGAGCGGCGCATGTTGCGGGTCGCCCGCCGCCTCGGTCGCACCCTCGGCATCACCGTGCGCACCAGCTTTCTCGGACTGCATGCATTGCCACTGGAATATACCGGCCGTCGCGCCGACTACGTGACCCTGGTTTGCGACGAGATGCTGCCTGCATTGGCTGCCGACGGCCTGGTCGACGCGGTTGACGCATTCTGCGAGCGCATCGGTTTCAGTCGCGAGGAAACCCGCCGCGTGTTCGATCAGGCCACCCGCCTCGGGCTGCCGGTGAAGCTGCACGCGGAACAGCTTTCCGATCTCGATGGTGCAGCGCTGGTGGCCGGGTATCGCGGCCTGTCTGCGGATCACCTTGAGCATCTGAGCGAAGCGGGCGTGCTGGCGATGGCCGCTGCGGGCACTGTCGCGGTGCTGCTGCCGGGTGCGTTCTACGCGCTGCGCGAAACGAAACTGCCGCCGATCGAACGGCTGCGCGAGCACGGGGTGCCGATGGCGATCGCCACCGACTGCAATCCCGGCACGTCGCCGCTGCTGTCGCTGCGACTGGCTGCCGGCATGGCCTGCACGCTGTTCCGGCTGACGCCCGAGGAGGCACTGCGTGGCATCACCGTGAACGCGGCGCGTGCCCTGGGCCTGCCCGATCGCGGCACGCTGCAGGTGGGGCAGCGCGCCGATCTGGTGATATGGACGGCCAGAGATCCGGCCGAGCTGTGTTACTGGATCGGCGGCAAACTGGTAAACCAGATCTGCGTTGCGGGTGAATCAGTCGCGACGTAGTGCCTGCAGGCGCGCTCCCACGACGTCATGAAATGCCAGCGGCAAGTCGCCATGCACCGGTACACGCCACCAGTGTGGCTGCGCAAAGCTTCGGCACTTCACTGCGTCCTTGTCGGTCATCAGCAGCGGCAATCCATCGGCAAATTCGAGATCCGTGGCGACGAAGGCGTGGTGATCGGCGAACGCATGCTCGACCGGTTCGATACCGAAAGCGCGCAGGCTGTCGAAGAAGCGCCGTGGATTGCCGATCGCGGCGACGGCGTGGACGCGCCCACCCCTGAAAGCAGACAGGGGCTTCGACCGGCCATCGAGCAGCGCCACCGCGTCGCTTCCGCGCAGCTGCATCGGGTATTCGCCCGCTCCCGCAACGCCGCCATTGCAGACGCGCAAATCGACGCGCGCCAACCGGCTGACCGGTTCTCGCAACGGCCCGGCCGGCAACAGACGCCGGTTGCCGAAACGGCGTATGCCATCGATCACGCAGATCTCGATGTCGCGCGCAAGCCGGTAGTGCTGCAGTCCGTCGTCGGCGATCACCACGTTGCAGCCGGCCTCCAGCAGCAGCCGCGCCGCCGCCGGACGATCGCGACCGACCGCCACCGGAATGCCGCTGGCACGCATCAGGCACGGCTCGTCGCCCACCTGTGCAGGACTGTGGAATTCACTCAGCAGCATCGGTTCGCGCTGGCTGCCGCCATAACCGCGACTGACCACGCCCGGCCGCCAGCCACGCGCGCGCAGCGCATCGACCACTGCCATCGTCAGCGGGGTCTTGCCGGTACCACCCGCGCTGAGGTTGCCGATCACCACCACCGGCGCGGGCAAGCGCACGCTGCGCCACCAGCCGAGACGATAGAGCGTGCTGCGCAATCGCACTGCACCGCCATACACCAGCGATAGCGGCAACGCCCACCACGGCGCGCGGCCACCGGCATACCAGGCTGATTCGAGAGTGTCGATCAGCGCCATCGGCCGACCTAGTCGCTGACCCGATCGGTGACCTGATCGTTGAACTGCATCCGGTGCAGCGCCGCGTATTGCCCGTCAAGTGCCAACAGCTCGGCGTGGGTGCCGCGTTCGACAATGCGGCCGTGATCCATCACCGCGATCTGGTTCGCGCTCTCGACGGTGGAGAGCCGATGCGCGATCACCAGCGTGGTGCGGTCCTTCATCAGCCGCTGCAAGGCCTGCTGGATCAGCCGCTCCGATTCGGTATCGAGCGCGCTGGTGGCTTCGTCCAGCACCAGGATCGGCGCATTCTTGAGAATCGCGCGGGCAATCGCCAGCCGCTGCCGCTGGCCGCCGGAAAGCGAATTGCCGCTCTGCCCGATCTGCGTGTGGATGCCCTGCGGCATCCGTTCGATGAACTCCATCGCGTTCGCTGCCCTGGCGGCGGCGACGATGTCGATGTCGCTGGCGCCGGCCAGTTCGCCATAGGCGATGTTGTTCGCGATAGTGTCGTCGAACAGCATCACGCTCTGGCCGACCCAGGCGATCTGCCGGCGCAGCGATGCCAGCGTGTATTCGTCGTAGTTGCGATCGTCCAGCACGATCCGCCCGGCACTGGGCTCATACAGGCGCGGAAGCAGGCTCACCAGGCTGCTCTTGCCGCTGCCGGAACGACCCACCAGTGCGGTGACCGTCCCGGGCGCGCAGTAGAGATCCACGCCGCGCAAGGCTTCGAAGTCATTGCGCGGATAGACCAGACGGACGCCCTCGAAACGCAGGTCGCCACGGGTGTCGCTCAATTCAAGGCTGCCATGGTCGATTTCCGGTGGCATGTCGATCACCTCGAACAGGTCCTCGGCCGCGGAAAGTCCGCGCTGGATGTTTCCCTGCACCGTCGTCAATCGCTTGAGCGATGGCATCATCGAACCCATTGCGGTCAGCACCGCAAAGAACACGCCCGGCGACATGCTGCTCAGCACCCGCTGGCGCGTGCCCAGGAATACCAGCGCGGCAAGCGCCAGTGCGGCGACCATCTGGATCGTGGAACTCGATGCGGCGTTGGTTGCGGCAATCTTCAAATTGAGCCGACGCGTGTGCCGGGTGATCTGGTCGAAACGGCCGCCCTCATGCTGCTGGCCGCCATAGATGCGCACTTCGCGATGCGCGCCGACCGATTCCTCGACCGTGCCGGTGACCGAACCCATGCTGCTCTGGATGCGCCGGCTGATCTGCCGATAACGGCGACTGACCACGGTGGCAACCACCGCGATCGCGGGCACCATGATCAGCAGCGACAACGTCAGGTAGGCACTGTTGTGCAGCATGACGATCAGCATGAAGATCACGGTGAAGCCGTCGGTCACCGCCACCTTCAGCGCATCCGTGGCCGCCGAGGCGACCTGCTCGCTGGTGTAGGTGATGCGCGAAACCTGCTGGCCTGAAGGCTCTTTGCCGAAAAAAGTGGCCGGCAATTTCAGATAGGCGCCGAAGACATCGTGCTGCATCGTCTGCACCACATGGCGGCCGATGTAGGAAATGCCGTAGTCGCTGGCAAAGGTGCCGCACGACCGCACGAAGAAAATGCAGATGATCCAGATCGGCATCCAGAAAATCAGGTACGCGTCCTTCTTCGCGAACAGGTCGTCGATCATCGGCTGCAGCAGATTCGTGAAAAGCGCGAGTCCGCCGCCATCCAGGATCATGCCCGCCAGCGCCACCAGGCCGATCGCCCAGTATTTGCCGGAATAGCCGAGCAGCCGCTTGTAGACGCTCCAGCTTTCAGCGTTCCATATGCCGGTCGTCTGCTCGCTCACGGTTGTTTGTCTGTCGGCGTGGTGGCGATCGACAGCCGGGTGAAGCCGAGCTGCCCGAGTGCGTCCATCGCGGTCACCACGTCCTGGTTCGGGGTCATCGCATCGGCGCGGATCGTCACCTGCCGCTCGCGATCGCCACCGGCGACGCGGGCGATGGTCTGCTTGAGCGGTTCGATGCCCTCGCCCATGACTTCATCGCTGCCGACGTAGTAGTGACCATCGCGATCGATCATCACGGTCAGCACCGGCGCGTTCATGTCGCGATCCTGGGTGCTCGCCTTCGGCAGCGTCACCTGCAGCCGCGAGTGCTGCACGAAGGTGCTGGTCAGCACGAAGAACATCAGCAGGGTCAACAGCACGTCGATCAACGGAATCACGTTGATCTCGAAGTCGTCACCGCGGCGGTCGTTGCCGATGCGCATCGGTTCTCAGCCCGCGGCCGGTGCGGCCGGCGCCGGTGCACGCCGCGCCCGCGCCGGTGTAGGTGCACGCAGGGTCAGGTCATCCAGCAAGGCGGTCGCCTGCTTTTCCATGTCCACGCAATAGCCGGCCACGCGCGAACGGAAATAGCGATGCAGGACATAGGCCGGAATCGCCACGGTCAGGCCGGATGCCGTGCAGATCAACGCCTCGCCGATGCCACCGGCCATCTTGGCCGGATC
>JBDTZX010000282.1:0-4712 GCA_040004895.1 Rhodanobacter sp.
TCGCGGGTGCCGGCATAGCGCTGTTGCAGCATGTCCACATGCGGCCATTGGTCGGCCGGCAGCAGACACCACACGGCGCCCCATGGATACACCGGTTGCCGCAGGACCAGCGCCGGGGCGGCGGCGCGAAGGCAGGAATGTGCACCGTCGGCGGCGATGATCAGATCGAAGGGGCCGTGGCGGCCCCCATCGCTGTCGCACAGGTTTTGTCCCGTGTCATCGATCGACTCGATGCGCACGCCGGTGCGGATCAGCGACGCATCCGGGTAGGCGTCACGCAGCAGCGTGAACAGGCTGCCGCGGGTGAGGCCCAATCCGAAGCAGTTAGGCGAGTGATCGGCGTAGCGCATGTCCATCACCGGGCGACCACGGCTGTTGCAGCCGAACAACCGTTCGATGCGCTGGCCCTGTGCCAGCGCGCGCTCGTGCAGTCCCAACCGCGCCAGCACACCCAAGCCGGTCGGCTGCAACAGGAATCCCGCACCGACCGGACCGGGCACGGACGCCTGTTCGAAGACGCTGAGCGTGTGTCCCTGTGCCGACAGAAACAGCGACGCCGCCTGACCGGCGGCGCCATAGCCCACGATGGCAATCCGCAGTGACTGCTTCATGTCAGATTCGACGATACGGTCAGTGGTGATGTCCGCCTTCGCCGTGAACGTGTCCGTGCTGCAGTTCCTCTTCGGTCGCCGCACGCACATCGGTCACTTCGATGGCGAAGTGCAGGGTCTGACCGGCGAGTGGATGATTGCCGTCGATGAACACCTTGTCACCCTCGACTTTGGAGACCGTGACATTGATCTCGCCCTGCGGGCCGCGTCCCTGGAACTGCATGCCGGGCTGGATGTCCTGCACACCCTGAAACGCTTCCTTCGGCACCTCCTGCATCAGTTCGGGATGGTGCACACCGTAACCTTCCTCCGGCGCCACGTCGGCGATGAATCTGTCGCCAACCTTGCGGCCTTCCATCTGTTTTTCCAGGCCCGGCACGATCTGTCCGCTGCCGTGCAGGTAGGTCAATGGATCGCGACCTTCGGAGCTGTCGACGACCTGACCCTTGTCGTCGGTCAGCGTGTAATGGAAAGCGGCAACGGAATTCTGGGCAATCTGCATGAAAGTCTCGCGAACAGGTTCAAGTCCGCCGGCCAGGTGCCGGCACGAAGCGCGGAGATTACCAGAACGACACTCGACCGCCCCTGCACGACGCCGACGGATTGGCGATACTCAGGACATGCACCCCGTCGCGATCCGTCCTCGTCCCTGCCAGCTCTTGATCGGGCTGCTGTGCGCATGGCTGCTGACGGCATCGGCGGGAGTGCAGGCCGTGACGCCGGCCACGGCAGCAACCACGGCGGAGCTGGCGGCGCGGATCGATGCGCACATCGACCAGGCCCGGTTTGCCGCCGCAGACTGGGGCATCGCAGCCATCTCGCTCGACAGCGGCCGCACGGTTTACGCGCATCAAGTCGATCGACTGCTGCAGCCGGCGTCCACCGCCAAACTTTTCACCGCGGCAGTGAGTCTCGCCACACTGGGTCCGGACTACCGGATCGCGACCCGCGTGCTGGCCAGCGGAGCGTTGAGAGATGGACGGCTGGAAGGCCACCTGATCCTGTATGGCATGGGCGACCCCACGCTGGGAACGGCAACGAGCCCGGACTGGGCCGACCAGCTGGCCGGTCAGCTGGCAGCACGCGGCGTGCACTTCGTGCATGGTGACCTGATTGCCGACGACAGCTATTTCGCCGGCCCATCGTTCGGTGCCGGCTGGGAGGCCGGCGACTTGCAGAGCTGGTTCGCGGTACCGTCGTCCGCCCTGAGCGTACAGGAGAATGTGGTCGATCTGACGGTCGGTCCCGGACGCGCCGCCGGGGCCGCGGCGGTTTTGCAATTCGCACCTGCCGATGCCGCCATGCCGACGCTCGGCCGCCTTTCCACCAGCGCCACGCGATCGCGCAGCGATATCAACCTGTACCGCGCACCTGGCGAGGATATGCTGCATGTGTTCGGCCAGGTCGCCGCCGGCTCCACGCCACAACACTTCAAACTCGCGTTGCCGGACCCCGCATCGCTGGCCGGGCGGCGACTCCGTCAGGCGTTGATGAGCCGGGGCATCCGGGTCAGCGGAAGGCTGAAGGTCGCGCACTGGCCGCAGGGCGATTCGGGCTTGCTTGCCAATACCCAGCCACTTGCCGAGATCCTGTCGCCGCCGCTCCTCGACGTGCTGCAGCAGGGCCTGAAACGCTCGCAGAATCTCTACCTGCAGAACCTGCTGCTGAATGTCGGTGCGCGCGAGCAGGCGACCGGTTCGGATGCACCCAGCGGATTCGCCAGCACTGAAAACTACGGCCTCCGCGCCATGCGTCGGCTGCTGACGCAGATCGGCATTCCAACCCCGGCCAGCCAGATCACCGAGGGCACCGGCCTGTCACGTCGCAACTTGGTCACGCCCGATGCGATGGTGAGGCTGCTCGGCTACCTGGCCGCGCAACCTTACGCCAGCGCCTTGCAGGAAGCGCTGCCCGACGCCGGTGTGGACGGCACCCTGAGTGGCCGCATGCGTGGTACGCCGGCGGCGGGCAATCTGCGCGCCAAGACCGGCAACATGATGTGCGTGCATTGCCTGGCCGGCTACGTCACCACGGCGGCGGGCGAGCGGCTGGCGTTCGCCATCATGCTCAACAACTATCTGCCGCCTGCGCAGGCGCCCCGCGCGAGCAGCGACGTGGACGCGATCGCGGTGATGCTGGCGGCCTTCAACGGCCACAGCTGAGCCGATCCGTTCTCCGATGGATCAGCTGCCGAATCGCGCCAGCGTGTCCTTGCCGATTTTCTCCGGCGTGTCGGTGGGCGCGTAGCGCTTCACCACCTGACCATCGGAATCGACCAGGAACTTGGTGAAGTTCCACTTGATCGATTCACTGCCGAGAATTCCCTTGCCCTCGCTTTTCAGCCACTGATAGAGCGGATCGGCGTGTTCGCCGTTGACCTCGATCTTGGCGAACATCGGAAAGGTCACGTCGTACTGCGTGCTGCAGAAGGTCTTGATGTCGGCCTCATTTCCGGGTTCCTGATGGCCGAACTGGTCGCAGGGAAATCCGAGCACCACCAGGCCGCGGTCGCGCTGGTCCTGCCATAGCGTTTCCAACCCCTCGTACTGCGGGGTGAAGCCGCATTTCGAGGCGACGTTGACGATCAGCAGTGTCTTGCCGCGCCATTCGGCAAGCGAACGCGAACTGCCGTCGATATCGCGTGCGGTGAAGTCGTAGACACTGGACATGGTGGCGCTCCGGCTGATGAATCCATTCGCCAGTCTACGCCACGCGTGTGAGCTTGGCGGCATGACCCTGCCGGAAGGCCTGACTGTAGCGTTCGCACGATCAGCCCTGCTCCGCCGGAATATCGAAAACCTGACGCAGGTAGGCCACGTACGCCTCGTCCGAGCACATGTTCTTGCCTGGCGAATCGCTGAGCTTGGCCACCGGCTGGCCGTTGCAGCGGACCATCTTGATCACGATCTGCAATGGCGTCGGACCGACGTCGTTGGTGAGGTTGGTGCCGACGCCGAAGGCAAGCAGGCAGCGACCGCGAAAATGCGCGTGCAGTCGCATCACCTTCGGAATATCCAGGCCATCGCTGAACACCAGGATCTTGCTGCGCGGGTCGACCCGGTTGGCCTGGTAGTGCGCCAGCACTTTCTCGCCCCATTCGAACGGGTCGCCGGAATCATGCCGGGTGCCGTCGAACAGCTTGCAGAAGTACATGTCGAAATCGCGCAGGAAGGCGTTGAGTCCGTATACATCCGACAGTGCGATGCCCAGGTCGCCACGGTATTCCTTCGCCCATGCTTCGAGCGCGGCCACCTGGGAATCGCGCAGGCGCGGGCCGAGTGCCTGGTGGGCCTGCAGGTATTCGTGCGCCAGCGTACCGAGTGGGATCAAGCCGAGTTTGCGCGCCAGCCATACGTTGCTGGTGCCCGCCAGCTGCGTACCCAGCTCGTCGCGGAGCGTGGTCACGACCTCCTCCTGCCAGTGACGCGAATAACGACGACGCGTGCCGTAGTCGGCAATCCGGCAGGTTTCGTAATCGGGGGTGTCGCGCAGCAGGGCGATCTTGTCGCGCAGACGGCGCCGACCTTCGCTCAAGTCGAGCCCGGCGCCGACATGCCGAAAATAGACTTCGTTGACGATCGCCAGCAACGGCACCTCGAACAGGATGGTATGCAGCCATGGACCGCAGATGCGAATCTCGATCTCGCCCGGGTCCGCGGCGGACGGCATGATCTCGATGTACTTCTCGTTGAGCTGGAACAAGCCCAGGAAATCGACGAAATCGCTCTTGATGAAGCGCCATGTGCGCAGGTAGGCAAGCTCCCCGGCATCGAAACGAAGGCGACACAACGCCGCCAGTTCGCTGCGGATCTCGTCGATGTACGGCACCAGCTCGATGCCCGGATTCCGGCACTTGAAGCGATATTCGACCTGGGCTGCCGGATAGTGGTGCAGCACCACCTGCATCATGGAGAACTTGTACAGGTCGGTGTCGAGCAGCGAATCGATGATCATCAGTCGCCCCATCAGGAAAGCAAACCGCAGCCGGCAGTTGGCCATTATCCATGCGATGTTCCGCACAAATTGCCTGGCGTACTTGTTGAGGGCAAAAAAAACCCCATCAGCCAGGGGAGGACTGATGGGGTTTGTCAGGCGGCCTCC
>JBDTZX010000433.1:0-4709 GCA_040004895.1 Rhodanobacter sp.
GGTCGCGCGACTCGACCAGGGTGGAAGCACCATGCACGCCGGCTTGCGGCTGGTAATGCACAACATGGCTGTTGTGCGCCTTGCTCAGCACGTCGGCCACGTTGGCCGATTCGTCCGGATCGGTGGTGATGTAGAACGGGATCGTCACCTTGGCGGCGGCGTCCTTGATCAGATGCTTGTCATCGAAATATTCGCCGGGGGAGAAGCTGGCGATGGCGCTGAGGCCCTGCGGATGTCTGGCGGCCAGCAGGATGACCAGGGAGGACGAGTACGAACTGCCCACGGCAACGATGGTGCCGTAATGCCTTGCGCGTGCCCATGCGAGTGTGGCATCGAGATCAGGCGCCGCATCGAGATAATCCGCCGACTTGCCCAGCGCCTGCACTGTCTCGTTGTGCCCACCAAAGAGATCGCCGCCGGAACGCTGATCGATCGCCAGCGTGTCGTAGCCAAGCGTGTTGAATCCGGCAATCAGCGAGTCGTATTCGTGTCGATTGGCGCCAGCCTGATGAAACAGAAGCAGTACCTTGTCGTTGTGCGGCATGGCCTGGGTCAGCGTGCCGTGGATCGCGACGGCGTCGTTGCTGCGCAGAACCACTGGTTCACCGGCGAACGCCAGCACGGGCAGCATCATCGCGAGAAACGAGCCGAGGGCCTTGAGTTTGCTGATACGCATGAGTGCACTCCGATGTGGCAATGGGAACAGCCTGGATAGTGGGACTGTCGACTCCCCATAAACTCGGTCCCGGCATAACCAGATGTCTCCGGGCAAACTAGCCCAGGCAGACCAACGATGCGCAAGAGCAAGTTCACCGAGAGCCAGATCGTCACGACGTTGAAGCAGATCGATGGCTGCGCAAAATAACATGGCGGCCTCCTCTCGCCGGGCGACTTTGAAACCGTGATAGTCCCAGCGTACCGCCAGGCACGGGCGGCGACATGAGTCTTCTTTCGTGGTGGCGTGGACGCTCGCGGGACTCCTTGCTGGAGTCAGGACATTGGAATGGCGTCGGAATGGGGTGTTGGCGTTCAGAGCATCCGCTTCAGCGTGTTGTCGCGCCGACCGAAATGGTGCCAGAACGCGGCCAGGATATGCAGCCCGATCACGTAGTAGAAGATGGTGCCGATGGTGCTGTGGATGTCTTCAAACTGATGCGACAGCACCCGGTCCGGCGGGCTGACGAACGAAGGCAGCAAGGTCACGCCGAACAGGGTGACCGGCTTGCCACCGATCTGCAGCGTAATGATGCCGAGGATCGGCTGTATCAGCAGGAACAGATACAACGCCACATGCGTGATATTGCCCAGCAGCTCGATCCAGCGCGCCGGTGGCGGCGCAATCGGTGGACGTCCGTTACGCATGCGCACCAGCAGTCGCGGCAACACCAGCAGCAACACTGCCAGTCCGGCGGTGTAATGCGCAGCCAGCACGTTGCCGCGGGTGGCGCTGCCCTTGGGGAACTCCTCGAACAGATTGATGCAGACGTAAGCCAGCAGGATCAGCACAAAGATCGTCCAGTGCATCCAGCGGGCCGAAGCCACATAGCGTGACACTGGTTTGATCGATGCCATGAATCATCTCCTGCAAGGGAATCACAATGAAGCGACGTTACGATTGGCGTTTTGTATGTTGCCAGGAGGTCATGCTGGGCATTGTGTATGCCTCGGCCGATGAAGCGCGGAATGCTTCTCGTCCTGCAAGGATGTGGAACAGGGTGTGTTCCTCTGCAGGAACTGGCGAAGGGCGATCAGCCCGTCATCGTTGACGCGTTGCCTCAGCCATGCCTGCAAGTTTCCGCGCGTGCCGTGGTGCACCTCCCATCGCTATGAAGCAAGTGTGGGGGAGACCATTGAATCTTTGCAGAGTGCCCGTTGGCGCGCACGCTGGACCCGTGGCGATGTTCTGGCCGGACTATCGCGGCCCGAACCGGGTAACCGGTTGAGCCCGATGCAGCGATCGGCGGCGACAAGGTATCCGAATCGACCAGGCAGGATTTGAAGCGTCCTTCACAGTGTTCGGACCTGCTGTTCGTGCATTTGCACTGAAAGCGTTCATGGCGATCCCGTTCAGGAATTTCGCCCAGAGAAGCCTTGGGGCGACGACAAGAGCATTCCCGTCACCTGAACTTGGTCCCTTTTCGATGTGACCGACTCGACCGCAAACCGCATGGCCGCGCGGTTATCCGGCGTGGCAGGAAAACTGCCGGAAAAAAGCCAGAGAAACGGAAGCGACATCCATCGCGCTTCGATCGACCCTCGGTGACGGCATCTGTCTCGCCATCATCCTCTGGAGGTCGCCATGTGTTATCCGATCCGATTCGGTCTGTTGGTTGTTGGTCTGCTGGCATGCACGAGTGCGTTCGCGCTCCCGATGAATGGTCAGCTGCCGCTGTATCCGCGCGGTCATAACATGAACGACATGCCTGCATCGGTGGTGGCGATGGGCGTGCCGATGGTGCTGGAAACCACCGATGCCGTGCATCTGGTGGATCTGTGGTTCAGCTCCAACGCGCCGAAATCCTGCGCGCGCTCGGCTGCTTCCGGCGGCCTGAAGTACGCCTGTCCCGGCGGCAGCATCATGATCTATGCGCACGGCGACAAAACCCAGATCGCCTACGTGCCAGCCATGGCGATGATGGGCCACTGAAGGTCCGCAACGGGTTCGTTGCTGTTCCGGCCGACCGGCCGCCAATGCCATCGAAGAGGGAGTCTCCTGATGAATTGCCCCAACTGCCAGCACGCCAATGTCGATGAAGCGCGGTTCTGCACGCAATGCGGCACGGCCATGGCGGCTGCGCCTGCCGCAGTATCCACGCTCGCGGCTCCTGCAGCGGTGCCCACCGTGGTTGCCACGACGCCAACACCGGGCAGCAGTCACACCGTGGGCATCGTGCTGGGTGTGATTTTCGCCTTGCTGTTGTTGCTGGTGGCCGGCGTGTACACCGCGTTCCACATGGTGGCGAACAAGGTGCGTGCGCTGGCTGGCGGCGACGTGCAAACCACCCAGCAACCGAACGACGCATCCTCCCAGGCTGGCGATGCGCAGCAAGCGGCCAGCGCGCAGCAGGGTGCCACCGCCACGGGCAACGCCATCGGCAACCTGCTCGGTACCGATGCCAAGGGCAAATCGGACATCGGCAATGCCATCGGCAATCTGGCCCAGGCAGGTCAGCAAATCGAACAGCACGACAAGGCCAGCGGCAATACAAACGGCACGCCGGACGCTGTTGACACGCAGCAGGCGATGGGCGCCGCCGGCGGCCTGCTGAGTGCGCTCGGTCATTCGCTGGGCGGCGCACACCGGCACGATCCGGTGGACTTCCACACGCTCGAAACGCTGCTTCCCGCGTCGCTTTCCGGGTTGCAGCGCGGCGCACCGGAGGGCGATTCGAATCAGGCCATGGGTATCAAGGCGACATCGGCCGAGGTTGATTTCAGCGGGCCGGGCAACGCTCGTGTGACCGTCTCGATCAAGGATGCAAGCGCCATTTCGGGGCTCGCCGGACTGGCCGAAATGTCGCAGGAAAACGAATCCGAGCAAGGCGACAACTACGAGAAAAACGAAACCATCAGCGGCTACAGCGTGCATGAAAAGTGGGATGCGCAGCCCAGGCATGGCGAGCTCTCGCTGATCGTGGCGAAACGCTACGGCGTGGACGTGCACGGCGACAACGTCGACATGAGCCTGTTGAAGAACGCGCTGAGCCAGGTTGATCTGAGCAGGCTCGAGTCGATGAAAGACGCCAATCCCCAGGCGCAGTAGCAGACAAGGTGAGGTGACCGGAAATCGACGTCATGCATCCACCGTTGATGCGCATCGGACTCGCGCTTGCGCTGCTCGGATCGCTGCCGGCATGCCAGCGCACATCGTCGACCACGCCGCCGCTCGCACTCGATTGGCAGACCAGTCCGCTGGACCTGAATCTGCGCGGGATGAACGGCAAGAGCTATCTGTTCCGCTGTCCCGCAGGCAAACCGGTGCCGGATGCGATCACCGGAACCGGCGTGTATACCGACGCCTCATCCATTTGTGGTGCAGCCGCTCACGCCGGAGCGATCGATGCCCAACGGGGCGGTGTGGTGATGATCCAGATTCTTCCGGGCCAGAATGACTACCGCGGCACGTCACAGAATTTCATCCGCAGCAGCGACTACGCACAACGCTGGAGTGGCAGCTTCGTGGTGTTGTCGGCACCCGCTGCCGATAGCGACCACAAACTCTGACGGCATGCACTGCATCGTCAGCTACATGAGGAAACAACCATGAAACTCCTGAAAACACTCACTCGTCCGCAAGCGATCGCGATGGCTGTCTGCGCGATTTTTACGTTCTCGATGCAATCCGCGCTGGCGGTCACTTGCCCGCCCGGTTATGCCTCGAAGGGGCCCGGGTGCGTACCCACGCCGCCTCATCCCTACCATCCACGGCGCGGTGTGGCGGAGCACGTCAATGCCCACGCCTCGCCGACCGCCAACCCGCTCCGACACGAGCCGGCCGAACTGCACAAACAGGCTGACTGGCACAAGCTGAAACCGCAGCCAGGCGCACCGATCGAACATGCCTCCAGCGCCTCGCAAAAGCACGGCATCATTTTTGTCGGCGGCAAGAAGGCCATCCATTCGCAACCGGTTGCTCGCGACCACGCCGCGTTGAATCCGCAGCCCATTCCGCCAGGACATTCGTTGCGCAAGATGCCGCACCCGGGCGC
>JBDTZX010000074.1:0-4708 GCA_040004895.1 Rhodanobacter sp.
ACATGATTGATGTGGACAGCGGGAAAGTGATTGAGTTCGTCAGCGAGGAGATCGAGCGTCTGCAGCATGAAATCGCGGCTCGCCACGGCTATGTGATCGAAGATCACAGCCTGGTGCTTTACGTGCGACCGAAGCATCGGGCACGCAAGACGTGATCAGCAAAGCCTGATTGGAGAGCAGAAGACATCAGTCAGGGTCCGGCCCATCTCCGGACCGCAATAGCTGAAACTGAACCATAAAAAAAGCCGCAAGGGGGACTCCTGTCCGCCTGCGGCTGCTCCTCTATCCAACCAACGCCGAGCAGCGGGCGAATCGCACGCAGACCCGGGTACAACCGCCAGATAGCGGCGAAACGGCATCCTGCCGTTTTTCAGAGCCATCGTCCCCACGACGACCCTGATCTACCATCTTGCGATGGCAGCTCCCCCACATCGATGGATCGATCGTAACGAAGCCTTTACGTTTGCGGTATCGGAAAAATTCCTAGTTGACCGAATTCAGATCAGCTGGAACGTTACTGCAGCGCAACAAAATACGCAGATGAACACCGGGGTGATCTGCCCGCAACCGGAACTGGCCGCCCAGCGATGTGACGCGATCACGCATGCCCTGCAAGCCCCGGCCGCCTCTCGGCAGCCGATTCGGCAAGCCGATGCCGTTGTCTCGCAAATCCAGTATCGCCAGCTCGACACCCTGCCGCTCTCCGATTCGCAGGCGCACGCTGAATTCACTGGCCTGCGCGTGCTTTACGGCGTTCGTCGCACTCTCCTGCACCAGCCGGTAGATCGCCGTACGCGTGTCGTCGTCAAGCAGTCGCGGATCGCCCCGCAATTCGGTATGGTAGGCCACGCCGGCCGTATTCAGCAGATCCCTGATCGGACCCTCATCAAGCGCACGCAGCAGCCCGAACTCATCGAGCACCGCGGGGCGCAGGTCATCCAGCAATCGATGCAGCGCCCGACGCATGTGGGCAAGAATGGTGTTGATCGAAGTGCTGATGTCTTCCAGGCCAGCTTGACGCAACCGGGTTTGCGCCAGTTTGACGTGGGTCTGGATGGCGGTGATGTTCTGTCCCAGTTCGTCGTGAAGCTCCGCGGCGAGATGGCGACGCTGATTTTCATCGGCCTGCAGATTTCCACGGGCGGCGCCTCGGAGTTGCTGGGCAAGCTGGTCCAACCTTCGATTGACCGAACCGAGATAGACGTTCTGTTCGGCAACCTTGGCACTGCTTCGACGCAGCGCGTCGGTGGCAGAACCCAGCATGAGTGCGCCGGTGCCGGCGACGGCAAGGAAGAGATAGGCGGCGGCACCCGATGGTGCATGTCCCAAGTGCTGATCCACCAAGGTCATGCCCAGGCTTGAGATCATCATCGACATGCTTGCGCCACGCCAGCCATGCCGGAACGCGAAGAACAACACGGGCGCCAGCGACAGGACGCGAGCAAATTGGGGCTGCGGCGCGGCATGCTCGGAAAGCAGCAGCAAAATCGCCATCGCCGGCAGCATGACCAGCAGACCATCCATCAGCAGACTGACCAGCGCGGCTCGGTCAAAGTGTGTGCGCAGCAACATGATCATCAACGGCACCAGCAGGAGAATGCCCAAGTAGTGACTGAGCAAGTCCTCGCCGAGCACGCGAAGCATCAGATCCGGCGAACCCGCTGGCTGGATCAGGGCAAGCAATGCGGCATCGGCGGCCGTGGTTGCCGTCACGACCAGCACGACCGACAGCAGCAGCCGCGTCACTTCCTGCGGATTGTTCAAGCTGGCGTGGAGGTTGAAACGGCGCAGCAGCCACAGTCCTGCCGCCATCACCAGCGGTTCGGGCAGCTCGTTGACGACGAACCCGTACCAGTCCAGCGGCATGCCCTGGGCCAGATTGATACTCGCAGTGGCGGCAAGTTCTCCACCGAGCAGCCACGGCCAATAGCGTACCGGCGCAAGCAGCAGGGCGCCAAAACGCAAACCGTACGGCAGCATCCAGTAGGGCTGCACGGTCGGCCATAGCAGCAGCCAGAGCAGCAGGTAACAGGCCCCCAGCAGCGGTCCGGAATCGGGCAGATGAAAGTGTCTTGGACGCATGCATGGATGGTACATGCGCAATCCGCGCCGATGTTCCGGCGCATGTGCATCGGCGCATGTGTAAAGTAGCGGCATGTACAGCATCGTTCTGGTTGACGACCACGCCATCGTCCGCGAAGGTTTCAAGCGACTCATTGAACTCGAGCCCGACCTCGACGTCGTTGCGGAATGTCGCAGCGCCGACGACGCGGTGGAGGCGGTCAGCCAATGGCGTCCCGATCTGGTGGCGCTTGACCTTTCGCTGCCTGATGGCAGCGGACTGCCGCTGATCGAACATCTTTTGAGCGTGGCGGCGGAGACCCGAATCGTGGTGCTGAGCATGCACGACGGCGAGCCTTACGTATCCGAGGCCATGCGCCGCGGCGCTTCCGGATATGTCACCAAGGGCGTGGCTCCGGAGGAACTGGTAGCGGGTCTGCGCGCGGTCATGCAGGGCGAGTGCTTCCTGAGTTCCGACCTGCGCCAACGTCGTGCGGAGCGTCCGAATGCCGCGCTCGATCCGATCAACCGGCTCACGGTGCGCGAGCGCGAGGTGTTCCTGTTGCTGGCCGGCGGACGTGCGCCGAAGCAGGTGGCCGCGGAGCTCGGCATCGGACAGAAAACCGTCTATATCCACCGTGCCAGCCTGATGGGCAAGCTCGGCGCCGGCTCGGAGCTGGACCTCTATCGGATGGCAAGCGAGCGCGGGCTGCTGTTGATCGAAAACTGAATTCCGGGCACCTCAGGCGCCCTGTGCACGCTCCAGCATCTGGCGGGCATGGGCGCGCGTTTCACGGGTGATCTCGACACCTCCGAGCATGCGTGCCAGCTCGTCCCGACGGCCGGCGGTAGCCAGACTTTCGATACGCGTATGGGTGGAATCGCCGTCACTCTGCTTGCTCACCAGCAAATGCGCGTGGCCCTGGGCTGCAACCTGTGGCAGGTGAGTGACGCACAACACCTGGCGCTGACCGCCGAGCGCGCGCAGTTTCTGTCCGACCACTTCCGCTACCGCGCCACCGATACCTGTATCGACCTCGTCGAAGACCATCGTCCCGACAGTGTCCTTGCCCAGGGTGGCCACTTCGATTGCAAGACTGATGCGCGCCAGTTCGCCCCCCGAAGCGACCTTGCGCAGAGCTCGCGGCGGTTGTCCGGGGTTCGCACTCACCAGCAGCTCGCAACGCTCCCGACCTTGCGGGTCCGGCTCGTCGCTCGCAACGTTTTCGAGTTCCACGCGCAACACGCCGCCGGCCATTCCCAGCTCGACCATCAGCAAGCTGACTTCCTCGCCCAGGCGAGAGGCCGCAGCCGTTCGCGCCAGGCCTAACTGCAACGCCGCAGCGACATGCTCCCGTTGCAGCTGCGATCGCTCGGAGGACAGCTTTTCAAGTGCGTCGCCCGCGTTCTCGAGACTGGTGAATTCGGCCTGCAGGGCCTCCAGCCGGTCGTGCAATGCGGCGACAGGCATCCGGTGCTTGCGCGACAGTTCATGCAGACGTGCCAGATGGTTGTCTACCTCGGTGTAGCGATCCGGATCGAGATCGATATCCTGGGCATAGCGGCCGAGGCTGTCGGACGCCTCGTCGAGCTGGATGGCGGCGCTGTCCAGCAGTTCGAGTATCGGTAAGAGTCGGTCGTCGATCGCGCCGAGCTTGCCGAGATCCGCGTGCGCCCGTGCCAGCGCACGCCGAAGCGCGAATTCGCTGTCCCCGTCGAGCAGCTCCACCACGGCAGCCGCACCTTCAGCCAGCCTGCCGGCATTCGCCAGGCGCCTGTGGCTTGCTTCGAGTTCACTCAATTCGACGCTGGGCAGCGTCCATTTTTCAAGCTCATCCAGTTCATGGCGGAGCAATTCGATCTGCTGGTCGCGATCCTCTCCGCCACCGAGCTTGCGCATGCGTGCGCCGATGTCGCGCCACTGCGTGGCACTTTCCCGCACCTGCTCCAGCAAGTGGTCGTGGCCGGCATAAGCGTCGAGTAATGCCAGCTGATGGGACCGCGACAACAGTGCCTGATGTTCATGCTGGCCATGAATTTCAACCAGCAGCGAAGCCAGCTCGCCAAGTTGGCGCGCGTTCGCGGGACGACCGTTGATCCAGGCCTTGGAACTGCCTTCGGCACGAATCACCCGACGCAGCTGGCAGCCGGCGCCCTCGTCCAGTTCCTCGCGTTTCAACCAGTCGCGCGCTTCAGGCAATTCGCGCAGATCGAACTCCGCCGCCAGTTCGGCGCGATCGCTGCCGGCCCGTACCATGCCGCTGTCGGCACGGGCACCGGCCAGCAGCATCAGCGCGTCGACCAGCAGCGACTTGCCTGCGCCGGTTTCGCCGCTGACCACGGTCAGCCCCTCGCCAAAAGCAATTTCGGCGGATTCGACCACGGCAAAATGACGGACGTAGAGCGAAGTGAGCATGAGTCGATCAGTGATGGGATGAGTGGATTGTAACGGCAGGCCGGCACGGCAAAACACAGCTTCCACTTGCAAGCGGAGCGCGCAGACCTTATTTCTATCGGGTCTCGAGGATTGCTACCGCATGATCACTCCCAACGGCCACGATCTCGACGCGCGCGCACGGCGTCTGCTGCGCACGCTGATTTCCCGGTATCTGGCCGATGGCGAGCCGGTCGGCTCGCGCACGTTGTC
>JBDTZX010000348.1:0-4705 GCA_040004895.1 Rhodanobacter sp.
GCGAACACCATCGTGGACGTTGGCCAGAAGGCGGCCATGGCCTGGAAGGAGCGGCTGCCCATGATATGCAGACTGGCGTTCCATATCGTCGCCACGCTCCAGGCCTGTGCCTCGTCATCGGCGCCGAACATCCACGTATTCTGGCCATCCAGGTCACTCACGAAGCCGTCGAGTGACATCGACATTTTCAGGATCAACTCTCTCATCACTTTCTCCTCGTGTCAGTCAGACCCGCTGAAGGGTCGGGTCAATGCGATCATCTTCGGACGACCGATTGCCGATCCTTGCCAACGCGACGAGTGGCCTCTTCCGAATTCGACACATCGCCCGAATAGTCGTATTGGCATGCATCAGACATCTCACGAGATGCCGAGCCGAGCGGACTTGCGCATGACGAATACTTGTCGACGACGCGGATCAATAACTCTTCCCACGCGCCGATACCGGCCATACCACCTCGACCTTGCCTTTGCGCACACCGACGTACCAGTCGTGGAGGTTGCAGGTCGGGTCGCAATGTCCGGGCACGAGCTTCAGTTTTTCGTTGATGCGGAGAACGCCGCGCGGATCTTCGATCACTCCATGTTCGTCCGAGGCGTTGATGTATTTCACATCGTCGCGGCCGTGGATCACGGGAAGCCCGCTGTCGAGCGACAGCACCTTGAGTCCCGCATCGCAGACTGCCTGATCGGGTTTCACGTGGCTCATCACCGAGGTCAGAAGGAACAGCGCATTCTCCCATTCGCCATGGTCGATGCGATTGCCGTGTTTGTCCCTGATACGGCCGTAGTCCGCATCCATGAAAGCGTAGCTGCCGCATTGCAGTTCGTTGTAGACGCCTGAATTCGACTCGAAGTGATAGGAGCCTGTGCCGCCGCCCGAGACGAGCTCGGGCCTCAGCCCGACTGCTTGCAGTGCAGCGACAACGCTCTTCACCAGCACGATGGCGACGTCGAGTTTGGCCTTGCGCTCCTCGTAACCTTCCAGATGCTGCATGGCGCCCTGATACGCCTGGATGCCGCTGAACTTCAGCGCGGGCGCGGCATCGATGGCTTTCGCAATCTCGATCGCTTCCGCGATTGTGGCAACACCGCAGCGGCCTGCGCCGCAGTCGAGTTCGACCAGACACTCCAGCGTGGTGTCATGCTTTTTCGCTGCGACCGAAAGTTCGACCACGTTGGCCACGTCATCGACACAGACGATGATGCGCGCGCCGTATCTCGGAAGCCGCGCAAGCCTTTCCATCTTGGTCGGGTCACGCACCTCGTTCGACACGAGGATGTCCTTGATGCCACCACGCGCAAAGGCCTCGGCCTCGGAAACTTTCTGGCAGCAGATACCGACCGCGCCGCCCAGGCTTTCCTGCAGCTTCTGCACATCGACCGACTTGTGCATCTTGCCGTGACTGCGGTGACGCATGCCATGCGCTTTCGCGTAGTCGCCCATCTTGCTGATGTTGCGCTCCAGCGCATCGAGATCCAGGATCAGGCACGGCGTCTGGATATCCGCTTCGTTCATGCCCGGCAGGGCGGGGATGTCGTAGCCGACTTCACGGTCGGCGAAATCCATCGTTGCGTTCACGGGAATCTCCGCAGTTGCAGGGTGACGTATCGAGATCGACTAATCTGTCCCGACGCTGCTCTGTGCTCAGTCAACTGGTTCGGCATCCGTGATGTCAAGCCAGGGCCGCGCCCATCGGGCAGGCGAATGGTTGAAAACGTCCCGCGTAGCCGTGCCATGCCACACTGGTCACGGCGCGCACATCGGCGACAATAGGCGGATCGCCTGTACAGTCGCCCCCTATGCCAGCCACCGATTCCAGCGCCAACACTTCATCCGCCGTACCACAGCAGCGCCACGCCGGGCTGCGCATCATCGCCATCTACGAGATGGTCAAGACGCTTTGTCTGGTGCTGGTGGCAGCGGCCGCATTTCATTTGAACCACGCCGAGAACTTCGAGCGGCTGGTGCACTGGCTGGAGCATCTCCCTCTCGACGGCAGCAGCAACCTGCGCTGGACGCTGGTATCCACACTGGTGGATTTCGGGCCGAGCAAGTTCGTGGCGGTCGGGCTGGTGACGCTGGGCTATGCCGTGCTGTTCGCGATCGAAGGCATCGGCCTGTGGCTGGGCAAGCACTGGGCGGAGTGGTTCACGGTGATCGCCACCGGCTCGCTGATCCCGCTGGAGCTGTACGAGCTTCTGCACCGTTTCGGCTGGCTCAAGCTGGCGGTGCTGATCGGCAACATCATCATCATCGTGTACCTGGCGCGGGTGGCGCTGCAGCCGCGATCGTCGCGCTGAGCGCGCCGGCCATCAGCCCTCGGGCAAGGATGTGCCTACCTGCCAGCCGCGCTGCTGAAGATCGTCCAGCAACGCGCTGACCTGCAGACGCGCCGCGATGCCGTGGGTCGGCAGTACCAGCACGTCACCGGACCGGGCCCAGGCCAGCATGCTGCGAATCGCAGCGGCCTCGTCGAGGCATTCGAGCAGTGCGGCGTCGGGCAGACCTTGACGCAGCAGTTCATCGCGCAGGATCGCGGCCACCTCGCCCGGCTCGCGGCCACGCATGTAGCCATCGATGTCCTTGAGCATCACCAGCGCGGGCGAAAAACCCGCAGCGGTGACGGCAAGTTCGCGGATCTGCGCGTCCTCGCGATTGCCGGCCTGACCCAGCAACAGGCCGAGTCGGCCCTGTTGCGATGTGGTGGCGACCTGCAACAGCCCGCGCACGCCTTCGGGGTTGTGCGCGTAGTCGACGAAGACCTGCAGCGAACCGAGCTGCCAGTGCTGCAGGCGACCGGGGTTGTCCTCGCGTGCGCCGCCGAACCGCGCAACCACCTGGGCGATGGTGGCCGGCGTGATGCTCAGCGCGAACGCCGCCAGCGATGCCGCCGCGATATTGGCGATGTTGTAGCCGGCGCTGCCATGGAACGTGAGCGGCATGTCGGCGACCGCACCGAGATCGTGCGCGTGCCCGTTGGCGAACAGTTGCAGCCGCCCGTCGCGCATGCCGCAGGTCGGGCCACCGGACTCGCGCTGCGCGCACAGCAGCGGATGCAAATCGTCCAGTGCGAACCAGCCGATCGGGCAACGCAGGTCGCTGGCGTGGCGGACCAGCATGGCGTCGTCTGCATTCAGCACCAGCAGTCCCTGTGCATCGAGCGCACGCGCGACGACGAGTTTGACCTGCGCGAGTCCGTCGAGATCGTGGATGCCGTATTCGCCGAAATGATCGTCGCTGACGTTGGTGACCACGGCCACCTGGGTGTGCTGCACGGCAAGCCCGCGACGCAACAGTCCGCCGCGTGCGGTTTCGAGAATCGCCGCCTCCACCTCGGGCCGGCGCAGCACGGCGCGCGCGCCGGCTGGGCCGGAGAAGTCGCCACCCTCGATGGCATGACCGTCGACGAACACGCCATCGGTGCAGCTGTGTCCCGCGCGCCAGCCATGCGCATGCGCCATCGCGGCGAGCAGGCGCACGGTGGTGGTCTTGCCGTTGGAACCGGTGACCAGCGCCAGCGGAATGTCATGCAGCGAAGACCATGGCACGTCGTTGATCGCGGGCAGCGCGGCCATCGGCCAGGTCTGGCTGCCCTCGCCTTCGCCCAGCGTGAGCGCATCGTCATCGGTCAAGGCGGTGAGTCCATGCGCCGTCGCCGCATGCAGCAGCGCGATCAGGTCGGGACGCTGTTCGGCGCAAGCGAGTGCTCGCAGCGTGTGCAGTGCGGAGTCTTCGTCCCACACCGCGGGATGACCCGGTGCGTGCAGCTCGGCATCACTGCCGAGAACCGTGCGACACGCGACCAGCCATGCCCATTCGTTTACTTCGGTCGCGCTGTAGAGCTGATCGACCGGTGCGGCAAAGGCCAGCGATGCGCCACTGGCATGACAATGCACCGCGACAGCCGCATCCGGCCAGCCAAGCGCGCGCATGGCGATGCCCAGATGGTGACGCCATGCCGAAATCACGACGTCGCCTGGCAGGTCGCCGAGCGTTTCCAGCACCGCGCCAGGTGCATCGAAATACAGATTGATGCCGGTCAGGCGGCGCGAGTCGTCGAACGGCAAAGGAGCTTGCATCGTGCTCAGTCGTCGCTCTCGCGCGAGAACCGCACGCCGCGCTCGTCGCGCACCACGTCACCGAGATCCGCGAAGCTCGCTTCGTCGAACGCGGGTTCGACCACCGGCACCACCGGCGCGGACGACGCCCCCGATTCCATCCGCGGCTCGGGCGAGCCTTCGGGCCGGAACTTGATGATCTGCTTCCACGATCGCACCAGCGCATCGGCGAACACCAGCAGCAGGTCGCCGCTGCGACCCATGTGCAGCGCGGCATCGATCGCTTTCTGTTCCTCGGGAATGATCGAGATCGCCGCCTCCGGCACCCCGGCGGCCAGCAACGCGCGCGACAAAATGCCCGGCACTTCGTCGCCGTCGCGGCCACGCAGCGAATCGTCGCGGCGGCAGATGTAGTGATCGAAGCGGCCGGCCACTGCCTGGGCAATGGCGACCAGATCCTCGTCGCGGCGATCGCCCGGCCCGGCCAGCACCACGATGCGCCGGCCCGTCACATCGAGCCGGCCGGCGAGGTCGGCCATCACCGCCACCGCGTGCGCGTTGTGGCCGTAGTCGAACAACACCTTGAACGGATGCTCGCTGTACACGTTCATGCGCCCTGGCGCCTGGAAGAACGTGGTGTCGAA
>JBDTZX010000462.1:0-15836 GCA_040004895.1 Rhodanobacter sp.
AGCAGCGTCTGCAGGGCCGGCCACCAGGCTGACGCAATGTCCGCGGCTGGCAGATCCTGCAGGTCGATCAGCCAGCCGCTGCTCGCCGCCAGAATCGTCTGCTGCGTTCGTGGCTGTCGCGCGACACCGGCGTGATGCGCCAGCGCATTCAGCAGCAGATCGTCGCTGATCACGCCGCGCAGCGGACTGCCCGGTGCGGCGCAGAGGCTCCCACCGCCCCACAGCCACAAGCTGTTGACCGGTGGCAGTCCACGAGCGCGCCGATCGATGTTCACTGGATGCTGATGCAGCAGCACCTGGATGTCGTTCAACAACACGCGCCAGCGACGACCTTCCGCGCCTTGCGGCAAGTGTTGCGACAGATCCTCGCCCAGCGCCTGTTCCGGCGCCGCGAACGTCGGCAGCGAGATGCCGTGTGGCAGTTTCAGATGCCAGCGATCCGGGGTGGAGATTTCCAGGAGCATGCCGGCATCCTGAAAGACCGGCGTCAGCGCTTCTGCCAGCACCTGCGCCTCATGCATGTCCAGATGCAGCTGGCCGCAGGCCAGCAGGCGCACGCCGTTCATGTCGGGCTGCACCCAGGCCGGGTCGGCCGACAGCCACACGTGGTCACCGGCGTCGCCGGCAAGAAGTTCGCGGGTCAGCGCAGCGGCCGGCACCGTCAACGCGGATTCGATGCTCCGGAAATACCCACCCAGGCCACCGAGATAGCCGAGCTCGCCGTCGATCCGTCGATCCGCCTGTGCGAGCCGCTGGCGCAGCGGATGCGCCGGATCGAAGTGCCGCAGCGCAGGAAGCCACAGGATTCGTGCCGACTCGTGCTCCGTGCTCAAGCGCGCACCTCAGGCTTCCAGACGCTCTTGGATTTCCAGCCACTCTGTTTCGAGCGCTTCCTTCTCGCGGCGCAATTCCGTCTGGCGCCGCCCGAGCTGCAGCATCTCGCTGGTGGGTCCGTTGTAGGTGGCCGGATCGGACAATCGCGTTTCAAGTGTCGACAATTCGGTATCGATGCTGGCGGTGCGTGTCTCGATCCGCTTCGCCCGCTGCCGCGACACTTTCTCGTTTTCGCGCTGGCTGGCCGCGTTGCGACGTCGCTGCTCGGGCGTTTCGGGTTCGACCGCCGCCACCACGACTTTCGCCGCGTTGCCGGCCTTGGCAGCTTTCTTGTTGGCAGCGCCGCGTGAGCGCAACCATTTGGCATAGTCGTCGAGATCACCGTCGAAACTTTCGACCACGCCATCGGCGACGCGCCAGAAACTGTCGCAGACCATGCCCAGCAGATGGCGATCATGCGACACCAGCACCAGCGCGCCGTCGAAATCGGCCAGCGCATCGGCCAGCGCTTCGCGCATGTCCAGGTCGAGATGGTTGGTCGGCTCGTCGAGCAGCAGCAGATTCGGTTTGTCCCAGGCGATCAGCGCCAGCGCAAGCCGCGCGCGTTCGCCACCGGAGAAACTGTCGACCAGTTCGAACGCGCGGTCGCCGGCAAAATTCCAGGTGCCGAGGAAATCACGCATGACCTGGTTGGCCACGCCAGGTGCCTTGGCCTGCAGATGGTCGAGCGGGCTGGTGCCCTCGCGCAGGCTTTCCACCGTGTGCTGGGCGAAGTAGCCGATCTTCAGATCCTTGTGCGCCTTGCGCTCGCCGGCCAGCGGCTCGAGCTCGCCGACCAAGGTTTTCACCAGCGTCGACTTGCCCGCGCCGTTGGGGCCGAGCAGGCCGATGCGGTCGCCAGATTCGAGACTGAAGCGGACGTCGTTGAGCACGACGGCAGGATCGCTGCCGTCGTCGGTCGGATAGCCCGCCACGATGTCCTCCAGCTGCAGCATCGATTCGGGCAGGCGATCGGGCCTGGCGAACTGGAAGCTGAAAGAACGCTCCGCGCGCACCGCTTCGGTGCCGGCCAGTTTCTCCAGTCGCTTCATGCGCGACTGCGCCTGCTTGGCCTTGCTGGCCTTGGCCTTGAAGCGGTCGATGAACGATTGCAGGTGCGCGCGTTCGGCCTGTTCGCGCTCGTGGCTGATCTGCTGCTGGCGCAACTGTTCGGCACGCAAGCGCTCGAACGCGCTGTAGTTGCCGGTGTAAAGCTTCGCCTTGCCGTCATTCAGATGCATGGTGTGGGTGATCACACCATCGAGAAACTCGCGATCGTGCGAGATGATCAGCAAGGTACCCTGATACCGGCGCAGCCATTCTTCCAGCCACAGCACCGCGTCGAGATCGAGATGGTTGGTGGGCTCGTCGAGCAGCAGCAGTTCGGATGGCGCCATCAGTGCGCGGGCCAGGTTCAGGCGCACGCGCCAGCCGCCGGAGAATTCCTGTACCGCGCGCTCATGGGTCTCCGGCAGGAAGCCAAGACCGTGCATCAGCCGTCCGGCACGGGCGCGGGCGTCGTAGCCGTGCAGCTCCTCGATGCGGTGATGCGCGCGCGCCACCGCCTCGGTATCGCCGCGGGCATCGGCATCGCTTTCTTCCAGCAGCACTGCGGCCAGTTCTTCGTCGCCGCCCATCACGTAGTCGATCGCCGGGTCCGGCAGCGCCGGGGTTTCCTGCGCGACTGAGGCCAGCCGCAGTTTCGATGGCAGGTCGAGCTCGCCGGCATCGCCCTCCAGCTTGCCCTGCAGTGCGGCGAACAGGCTGGACTTGCCGCAGCCATTGCGCCCGATCACGCCCAGCCGCCAGCCACTCTGGATCACCAGGTCGATGTCGGAAAGCAGCAGGCGGCTGCCGCGGCGCAGGGCAAAGTGTCTAAACGAGATCATGGTCGAAGCGAAATCATCAAAAAGGGTGTCCAGACCGGAAGTCGGTCGTTCGCAGCCGCCCATGATAGCGGTCATCGCGGTATTCTCGGGCACACAGTCGCCCGTGCGCGCTCCTGTTGAATGCCGATTCGATCCCAATCACGGCAGACCGGCGTGGCGCGGTGCGGACAGTTCTGCTACAACGACGCCGCATACAGCCTTGTATGGAGAGGGGGAGCCATGATCAAGTTCACACGTTTTCTGCCGGTTGTTGTCATGCTGGTGGCCGGTGGTTTTGCGGCACCGCAGACAGCACGGGCGACCACACACGGAGACAACCTGCTGATCCATCGGGTGCAGCAGGAAAACGGCATGAACCTGCCCCGTCGCGGCATGAGCATGACCCAGGTCGAGAAAACCTACGGCACGCCGCAGCGCAAGTTGTCTCCGCGCGGCGGCGACAGCAGGAAGCATCCGGTGATCAATCGCTGGGACTACTCGAATTTCATCGTCTACTTCGAGCACAGCCATGTGATTCACTCGGTGCTCAACACGCCGGCCGGCAACAACACCAATCCGGCTGCCGTCAACTAGCCAGCGATTCGATGTCTTCATGACGCGGCCTGTGGCGACACCGGCCGCGTTTTCGTGTGCGCGTCGAAAACCTCGTCGTACACTGTGCAACGCGATGCCCGCACGGGCATGTCGCTCCATACGTACGAGAACCCATCGATGATCGACCACTGCTTGCGCCTGCCGGCGGAATGGGAACCGCAGTCCGCGGTGCTGATTGCCTGGCCGCATGCCGATACCGACTGGGCCGATCGCCTGGCCGAAGTGGAAGCCACCTATGTGGCGCTGAGTGCTGCGGTGACGCGCTTCGAGTCGCTGATCATCGTGGTGCCGGATGGCCACTTGCGTCTGCGCGTGCAGTCGCTGCTGGGCATCGAAGGGGTGGAACTGGCGAAAGTGCGCTTCGTCGAAGTGGCTTACGACGATACCTGGCTGCGCGACTCGGGCCCGATCACGCTCAAGGCGGACAACGGCAGTTTCCAGCTCACCGACTTCCGCTTCACCGGCTGGGGCGGCAAGTTCGGCGCCGAGCAGGATGACGCACTGATCGCCGGCCTGGTCGACGCCGGTGTGTTCGGCCGTGCCGTGCACGAACGTGTCGACTGGGCGCTGGAAGGCGGTGGTATCGAGAGCGACGGTGAAGGCAACGTCCTCACCACCTGGCGCTGCCTGGTGCAGCGGCACCCCGAACAGTCGCGCGAGGAAATGAGCGCGATCCTGCGCGACAACCTGCATGCGCGGCGCGTGCTTTGGCTGGATCATGGCTACCTCGAAGGTGACGACACCGACGCGCACATCGACACCCTCGCCCGCTTCGCTCCGAACGAGCAAATCGTGTTCCAGGCCTGCGACGACCCCGCCGATCCGCATCACGACGAATTGCAGCGGATGGCCGCCGAGCTCGCTGCGCTGCGCACTGCCGATGGCCGTCCCTATCAGCTGCATCCGCTGCCATGGGCCAGGCCCATTCTCGATCAGGGCCGCCGGCTTGCCGCGTCCTATGCGAATTACCTCATCGTCAACGATGCGGTGCTGGTGCCTGCGTATGACGACAGCGCCGACGACGATGCGGCGCGCATCATCGGTGCCGCCCATCCCGGTCGCGAGGTCGTGCAGGTGCCGTGCCGCGCGCTGATCTGGCAGAACGGCAGCCTGCACTGCATCACCATGCAGCTGCCGGCCGGTTTGGCGTGAGATTCATCCGCGTCGGTTAAACTTGCCGGCCTGTCTGTTGGACGTGCGCCGAGGATCGAAGTCGATGACCCGCAAGACCCTGAAGGTCGCGCTGCTGCAGGAAACCGACCGCGGCAGCCGCGATGCCAACCTGGATGCGATCGAGGCCGGCCTCCGCGATGCGGCCAGGGCTGGCGCCGAGCTGGTGCTGCTGCAGGAACTGCACAATGGCCCGTACTTCTGCCAGCGTGAGTCGGTGGAGGAATTCGACCAGGCCGAGACCATCCCGGGCCCGGGCACCGAACGCATCGGCAAGCTGGCCGAGGAGTTGAAGCTGGTCGTCGTCGCCTCGCTGTTCGAGAAACGCGCCACCGGGCTGTATCACAACACCGCCGTGGTGTTCGACCGGTCGGCGGCCATTGCGGGCAAATATCGCAAGATGCACATCCCGGACGACCCGGCGTTCTACGAGAAATTCTATTTCACGCCGGGCGACCTCGGCTTCGAGCCGATCAGCACCTCGGTGGGCCGGCTCGGCGTGCTGGTGTGCTGGGATCAGTGGTATCCCGAAGCGGCGCGGCTGATGGCGCTGGCCGGCGCCGACGTGCTGCTCTACCCCACCGCGATCGGCTGGGATCCGAACGACGACCCGTCTGAAAAAGATCGCCAGCGCGATGCATGGATCACCGTTCAACGCGGTCATGCCGTCGCCAACGGACTGCCGCTGCTGTCGTGCAACCGCACCGGTCACGAAGCCGATCCTTCCGGTGTCGGCGCCGGTATCCAGTTCTGGGGTTCAAGTTTCGTGGCCGGTCCCCAGGGCGAGTTTCTCGCCCAGGCCGGCACCGACCAGCGCGAGCTGGTGCTGGTCGATATCGACCTGGCACGCAGCGAACAGGTGCGCCGGATCTGGCCGTTCCTGCGTGACCGTCGCATCGATGCGTACGCCGACTTGCTGAAACGGTTCCGCGACTGATGCGTGCTCTAGTGGCTTGTACGTCGCAGCGGCAATCCCCATGCTTGGACTTCATCCTTTGAACAGCGCATCGACTGCATGAGTGTTCCCGAAACCGATCTTGCCCTCCTGCCCGCGTTGCAGGGGCAGCCGATCGAGCGCGTGTTGCGCGACGGCGTGGAGTACGTGGTGCTCGGCACCGCGCACGTCTCGCGGGTCAGCGTGGACGCGGTGAATGCGTTGCTGGCGCACGAGCATTTCGATGCGGTGGCGGTGGAGCTGTGCGAGAGCCGCGCGCAAGGCATGCGCGATCCGGAAGCGTTCAGGCAGATGGATCTGTTCAAGGTGATCCGCCAGGGCAAGGCCGGCATGGTCGCTGCCAGTCTGGTGCTGTCCACGTTCCAGAAACGCCTCGCCGACCAGTCCGGGATCCAGCCCGGCGCGGAAATGAAGGCGGCGATGGATGGCGCCGATCTGCGCGGTGTGCCGGTCTGGCTGATCGACCGCGAAGTCGGCACCACGCTCAAGCGGGCCTGGCACAGCGTCGGTTTCTGGCAACGTTTCGGGCTGCTCGGCGGTCTGCTGGCCAGCGTGTTCGATCGCGACGCGATCGACCAGGGCGAGATCGAGAAGCTGAAGGAAAGCGACCTGCTCGAAAGTGCCTTCAGCGAATTCGCCAGCGGCTCCAAGCCTCTCTACGAAAGCCTGATCGGCGAGCGCGATACGTTCATGGCAGCGCGGTTGCGCCAGGAGTCGGCCAAGCCGACGACCCGCGAACATCGTCGCGTCCTGGTGGTAGTCGGCGCCGGGCATCTGAAGGGTCTGTGCGAATTGCTGCGGAGCCAGCAGGACAACCCTTCCGTCACCGTCGCCGAACTGGCGAAAACTCCGCCCAAGGCACGCTGGCCGAAATACTTGGCGGTCGCCCTGGTGCTGCTGGTCTTCGCCGCGATTGCCTATGCGTTCCACCGCAACGCCTCGCTGGGCACGAATGCATTGCTGGCGTGGGTGCTGTTCACCGGCGGCTTTGCCGCACTGGGTGCGCTGGTCGCTGGCGGCCATCCATTGAGCATCGTCGCCGCATTCATCGCCGCACCGATCAAACCGTTTCGCCCCGGCATCCCTGCAGGAGGCATCAGCGCGATGGCCGAGGCATGGGTGCGGCGTCCGCGCGTGGTCGATTTCGATACCCTGCGCGACGACATCGTGCACTGGAGCGGCTGGTGGAAAAACCGGGTCGCACGCACCCTGCTGAACTTCTTCCTGGTCAGCATCGGCACCATCATCGGCGAGTACAGCGCCGGCATCCACATCTTCAAGAGCCTGGTCTGATCTCCATCGTGCCTCGCTGATCCAAGCCGGCGCGCGCATGCCGCATGCTACGATCCGCACCGCCTGCCGGCCGCGTGCAATGCGCCCCGACACACGCCCGCCCGGGTGGCGAAACTGGTAGACGCAAGGGACTTAAAATCCCTCCGCCGCAAGGCGATGCGGGTTCGACCCCCGCCCCGGGCACCACGACGGCTGCATGTGGAAAGGCGAAAGCCCGACGGCCTGTCTCTCCTGCGGGTTTTGGGTGCATATGAACGGCGACATCTGAACCGGGCGCCGATGCCGGATGAACTCGCAAACTTGCCAAGCCGATCAGTTTGCCAATCCGATCAGGCAGCGTTGGGTGCGTCATCGGCGCGATATCGCGCCAGTTTGTTGTAGATGGTCTTGACGCTGATTCCCAACGCATCGGCGGCGCGCGTCCGATCGCTGCCGAAGTGATCGAGGGTCAGCATGATCGCCCGGCGCTCGATGTCTTCCAGCGTCTGGCCCGGATGGATGTCCATCTCCAGACGGCGTGGCAGCGGCGGCGCGTCCGGCCACGCATCAAGCATCGCGCCCTCGGCCATCACGTTCGCCCGGCAGATCACGTGCCGTAACTCCCTGACGTTACCGGGCCAGCTGTGGGCGTGGAACCGGATTAGCGATTCGGGGGACAACATGCGTGAAACGCCCTGCTGCTCATTGATCTGATCCACGAAATGCTGCGCCAGCAAGTCGACATCCGCCATGCGCGCGCGCAGTGGCGGCAGGAAGATCGCGAACTCGGCAAGGCGATAGTAGAGATCGGCGCGAAGCACACCGCTCTGGATCGCTTCCTGCGGTTCGCGATTGGACGCGGCGATCACCCGCACATCCAGTGCGCGGCATGCATGTGCGCCGAGTCGCGTGACTTCGCGCCCCTCCAGTATGCGCAACAGGTAGGTCTGGATATGCGCTGGCATTTCGCTGAATTCATCGAGAAACAGCGTGCCGCGGTGGGCCTGTTCGAACACGCCGGCATGATCGGCCACGGCGCCGGTGAAACTGCCGCGCTCGTGGCCGAACAGCTGACTCCCTGCCATGTCGCCGGCCAGTGCCCCACAGTTCAATGCCACGAATTTTCCGGACCTTCCGCTGTACTGGTGCAGCGCGCGCGCGGCGAGCTCCTTGCCGGTGCCGCTTTCGCCGTGCAGAAGCACCGTGTGCTGCAACGGGGCGACCCGACGAATCATGTTGAACACCAGGTTCATCACGGTGGCCTGCGTCAGCAACGCGCCGCACTGCTGTACCGTCCCGCGATGGCACGTCCTTGAAGCTGCATGCGCGGCGGCCTGTTCCAGCAGGCCATCGAACCGTCGACCCGCCAGCGGCTTCACCATGTAGTCGAGGATCTGAAACTCCCATGCACGCGCCGCTGTCTTGGCGCTGGGATATCCGGTCAGCACCACGACCCTGCCCTGGCCTGCCGCGTCCATTCGCTTGAGAAGATCCAGACCATCGCCATCTGGCAGGGAGAGGTCGAGCAGGAGCAGATCGAAGGATGTCGCCTCGATCAACCTTTCCGCCTGCTCGCACGTCGACGCCACCTCGACCTTGCAGCCCTTGGTCATCGCGTATTCGGCCGCGGAGGAGGTAAAGGCTTGGTCGTCATCGACCAGGAGGATGCTCGGGGTTGAACCGTACATGGAGCCTCCTCTGTTGCGAACAGCGATCAAAGAGGACCGCAATGCGCGGCCCACCATGAACCCGCAGTCTACGCCGCTGGAGGGCGCTGAATGGTTGGCAAACCATGTCGAATCAAGTAGCTGGAAGGCATATGCCTTTCGCTCTAGATTCCCGCGCCACGTTCGAGAATGGATGACTCCTGTTCGCCGACAAGGCGGAGATCGGACGGTAGCCGCATCACGAATCGGGCACCCGTGTCGCAGGCCACGGCAACGATGTCGCCACCGAGATTGGCGACGATGCGCCGTGTCATGAAAAGACCGAGCCCGGTACGGATCGAACTGCTGGTGCTTACAAAGGGTTCGAAGATCCGCTGAAGGTCTTTCGTGGCAATGCCCGATCCATTGTCGCGAATATCGAGCTCCATGAAGTCGCCGTCGAGGCGTGCACTTGCGGTGACGCGGGTTGCCCCGTGGTCGGCCGCGTTGGTCAGCATGCATCTCAGCGCTTTCCTGACCAGCGGCGCATCGATCCACATGGCCAAATCGCCTCCGCACACGCAGACAAAGGCAGGCAGAGGATCGGATTGCCGATGCAGGCCGGCAATCAGCGATTCGACGGAATATTCCGCAAGCAGTCCCGGCTCGAACTCCGCTGCTGCCTCGAAGTAGTCGCGAAGCATTCGCGCACATCGTTCGCCGGCGTTCACAAGCTTTGCGATCGCCGATCGGGCATCGGTCACCCGGTCCATTCTCAGGTACAGATCGGCCAGTTCGGCGCTCATCAACACCTCCCCCAGAGGACTGTTGATCGCGTGCATGCCTTCGCGAGCGAACGCATCCGCGCCGCTGCGGTGGATGGCGCGATCAGCGGGATCGGCTTTTTTCGTGCATCCCATGGCGAACTACCGAAGTGATTTTGATGAATGCTGCGGATATCGCGATGCGCTCATGTTTTTCACGCAAGACGAATCCGCCGTGCAACAAGGCGGAGATACGCGACGACTCAGTACATCATCGGTACCCTGACGGTGACCGTGGCGTCCGGCGTATCGCGAGTGACGCCCACGCCAAGGGAGAAGTTGATCGTGCGCTTGTCGTTCAACCGATACGAGCCGCCCAGCAGCAGCGTGCCCAGTACCGAGCGGGCGGAGCCGGCCACGGTTTTCCCGTTCTGGCGCGTCAATCCGACAAAGCTCTGGTCGTAGCCGATGCTGATCGATGCTTTTTCGTTCAGTGCCAGCCCCATGCCGATGCTGGCGTCGACCACGTCGCCGACCTTGACTGTGCCAAGCGATTCCTTGCCACCCAGCAACACCGTGCGGCTCACGTCATGCCTGGCGAAATTGTGCAGGTAGCTCAGGTTGCCGAAAAATACCACCGGGTCCGATGGAAACAGCCAGGTCATGCCTGGCTGCAGCGAATAGAATCCCGAACCGGTAGGCGTCTGCAGCGGAAGGCCGGTGCCGGTGGCGTTCTGCACACAGCGCGTCACGCAATCGGTAACGACTTCGAACGGATCGCGACCGGTGCGTGACTTGAAGCGCAGCCAGCCGACGTAGTACGGCTTGTCGGCACCGCCATCGTTGAGCTGATAACGGGCGGTAGCTTCCACGTCGCCGATGCCGTGACCGCCGGCGCCGAACACGTTGTCCTGGGCCGTGCCGGTGAAGATCTCGCGGCTCACGGTGTCGGTGTGGCTCTGCACATACGGCACGCGCAGCTCCAGCTCCAGCCGGTTGGTGAGTCCGTAACGCATGGCCAGCGACGCCGTCTGTGTGGTCGTGCGCACCTGGCGAACATCGATCAGTCCGATCAGGATGGCGGGAATCACGGTATAGCCGACCAGTGCCACCCGATCGTTCGACGAATAGCCGAATTGATAGGATGGTTCAATCACCAGCCGGTTGCGCGGTGTCAGCACGCCTGGCTGATCGAAGATCGGCGCCACCTCGGGCGGCCTGTCACTGTTGGCGGGAGCCCGTCCGACCGGGCGGTTGTCGCCATCGGTTGTCGAATCCGCCGCGGCGATGTCATCGCCGGACGGCATCGGTGCAGCGGATGCTCCGGAACCACCCGCTCTCACGTTACCGGCGCGCTGGCTATCCAGCGCATCCATGCCGACGGCATGACGCAGCGCGAGATACTTGGCCTGCTGCGCGCTCAGCACCTTGCGCATGGTTTCCAGTTGCGCGCTCTGAGCCTCGATCTGTTCGCGCATGGCGTCCAGCCGCTGACCCTGTTCGGTCATCGCCTTGCGTATCGATTCGGACGAAGGGTACGACTGATCGGTCGACACCGATGCGACATCCTGTGCCGCCGTCGATCCGCACCAGATGAACAATCCCGCGCATCCGGTCGAGCAGAGGTTTCGCAGTGCTTTTCGTTTCATCGTGCGGGCCTTGCGGATGTCGGGCGTGGTCGGACGAGGTAGCGGAGGCATTGCGCATCAATGGCTGATCGATTGAACCAGTCCCGACTGCAGCGTTTCCTGCAGATTGAGCGCGTTGAACAACGGCAGCGTGTTTACCGTGGCATGGATGCGGGTGAGGTTCTGGATGTTCTGGTTGTCAAGGCTGTTCTGAATCAGCAGTGCGCCGGGCGCACTGCTGAAGGCGGATGGATCGGCGATGTTGCCGGTCCCGTTCTGGATCACTCCCGCGCGCATCGCCGTCGCCAGTGCCGTGGCCTGTTGCGGAGTGACGTGGGCGATGTCGGGAATAGTGATCGACGAGTGCGCCACCAGCTGACCGTTGATGTAGGTGGCGCGGTCGATCCCGAAAGAACCCAGCAATCCGCCGCCGGTGTCGACGCCGCCACGGACGGTATCCAGTTGCGCGTCGCTGACGGCGTTGTGTTGATTGAGGCTTTGTGCCCGAGCAGCCATCGTCGACGTCGCGGCGGCGATCAGCAGGAACAAACACGTGCAACGATGGAATCTGGCCACGTCGAAGTCCTCAGATATCCCCGGGGCCGCGTTTGGGCAGGGTGAGATTGCCCAGCCCCGTGCGGTCGATCCCGGAATGCAGCGGTGCGAACGGCGCCGCGCGCCAGTCGTCCGCGCGATTGAAGCTCGCCCATTCGCGACGGTTGTGAATCACGAACATCAGCTTGTTTTTCCAGACCTGGTCGAACTGCGCGACGGGAATCGAGCGCGTGCCGATCGCAGGGTCGCCGATCAGTACGCGTCCATTGCGCAGTCCCTTGACCACCACGAAATGGTGGTAGCCCTTTTCGTCGATCAGCACGATCGCCGGCAAGCCTTCCTGCTGCAGTTTTTCCAGCGGCAGCTGAAAGCCATCCGCGTCAAAGCCATTACTTTGCAGATAGCGCTTGATGTCGAGCAGCGAGAACCCTTCCCGGCTGATCTTCTGCCGGTCGCCGTGCGTGTACATCTGCACGAAGGCAGCCTGCTCGTTGACCGGATAACCGTACTGGTAGCTGAGCAAAGTGGCGACCGCGGCCGAGCCGCAACTGAAGTCGTACTTCTGGCGGATCGTGTTGCGAAAGCGCGCCTCCTTCAGGCTGGTCAGATGCATCGAGTACGTGCCCTGCGGGCTCTGCACCTCGATCGCGCGGACAGGCAGCGTCAGCCCTGCTGTCGCCGCGAGTATCAGCAGCAGCAAGACGTGCTTCATGGCTGGAACTGGACACTGACGATGGTGGCGTTTTGAATGAGAACGCTGTTGCCGGAGTTCTGGATCACCATCGGCAAGCCGACCGAACCGCTGAACGCGCCGGAGCCGATCGTATTGTTGCCGGTGACGGTATGGTCAGTGCTGTTGTTGGACACATCGCCATGCAGCGTGATGCGATTGCTGACGTCGGTGCCCCCGCTGAGTTTTTCCAGCGTGCCGAGGCCGACGCTCTGGCCGAAGCCGGCCACGTAGCCGCTGGAATGGACTGGCGCCGCCTTCGTCAATGCCGAGGCTGGGGTATCGGCTGCCACGACGACATTCGATGCGCCATACAACAGGACAATGGACGCGGCAATGAGCAGGCTGACTGATCGCATGATGGGTCTCCTTTCGTGCTGTACGTCTGCGCGGACATGCAGCACGGACAGCTTCAATACGTATGCTCGGATCACCAGACTCCCCGTGGCATGTCGCGCGCGCCACGAGGAGTCCGGACTTTTTACGGACCTACATTCAGGTTCGCCTGGACATTCACGCTCTGCTGAATCAGCGAAGCCGCTCCGCTGTTCTGCGCGATCACCGTGACGCCTGCCGCGGCTGCGGCTGCACCGTTCATGGTGTTGGACATGTCGAACGTTCCCGCATCCACGGTCGACATGCCGCCCGCACCACCTGCGCCGCCATCTGCACCGGTGCCTGCACCGCCCATGCCCATGCCGCCGTCACCGCTGGCGCCCCCGGCTCCACCGGTGCTGGTCGAGGTTCCGGCCGCACCGCCCGTGCTTGCTCCGCCCGTGGCATCGGCCGTGGCATCGCCCGACGTGCCGGCGCCGCCCGTGCTGGCGCTGGAACCGCCGGTGGCCGTGCCCGTGCTGTGGCGTCCGCTGGCGTCAGCCGCTCCACCATCACCGTGAGCATTGCCACCAGCCGATGCGGTCAATGCGCCGCTATCGCCGCTGTCGCTGTCGGCATCGCCGCCGCGACCGGTGTGGGACGATGCATCGCCGCCATTGGCACCGGCTGCCGAGCGTCCACCACGGCCATTGCCACCGTAACCGTCGCCGCCGGCCCCGCCCTTGCCGCCATTCGAATTGCCGAGGTTGACGGCCACATTGCCGAGACCGCTGACGCTGACGTCGGAGACCGAGCCGTCAAGACGGCTGATCGCGACGGCCTTGCTGGTGTTGAACGATGAGGCGAAGGACGAAGTGGACGTACCGCCGTTGTTGGCGGCTGCGCTTCCGGCGCCGCCGGAGGCGGCATCGCCCGTGTTGCCGCGATCCGTACTGGTGCTCGAATCGTTGTGCTGGCTGTTGTTGTTGCGCTGGTGGGAGTGACCGGAAGTGGTGTCCTGTGCAAACGCAGGTGCAGCCAATCCGAAGCTGAGACATATGGCAGTTATCAATAACGTCTTTTGCATGATGTTCTCCGTACGTTGGGTCCGGCTGTTTTTCACAGCGAAGAACCCAGACGCAAGGCACGTGCCATCCAGCAACGCCAAAATCAGTCAATGACATCAGTGACTTGAATCACATATTTCATTCCAGGCGAGCGCGCGATCGGCAACTTTTTCAGAGTTGCGGCAAATTGTTCATGGCTGTCGCGAGAGTCATGCACGGGCCTAGGATCGATGGCTTTATGCGTGAACAGGTCATCTCACCCGATACCCTTCGAAGATCAGAGAGGTTTTGAGTGGCTGCCGCGATCGTTTGAACGGTGGCAGATGAGCTGCGATCTGACTCTTCGGTGTATTCGATTTGCGCATCGGACTTTCCTTGAGGAAAGTCTCAACTTTTCGGTGGCCTCACTCCAGGGGCAATAACAGGGCTAAGAACCATCCCGACAGACCCAACTCTGGATGCCATCATTCGTATGCAGACATGGCCTGCTTTCGACGCCGAACGTGATGGGATCAAATCGCCGGACGTAGCCATCGGTGACAGCTTGGTTCAGGCCCTCAACATGTGCATCTACTTTCCAGGGGCATGCAAAGGGTTCTCTCGGTCGCAGGGATGTATCGAAAACATCGTGAGCGGCGTCAACTCTGTCGCTCTTCAAAATGCGAACCACTCGGATAATCTCAATGCGTACCTTCACTGAACGTACGCGCTGGACTCTCGCGATAGCAGTCATCCTGGTAAAACCGAGTCGATTGCAGCTAACCGATGGCCTTCCGAATTCGACTATTCGTTGGCTTCGAGGATTTTCTCGATGTCTTCCAGTGTGGAGTTGGTCAGGGTCTTGGCCAGCTCGCCGACTATCCGCCGGGTTGTCTCCGAATGCAGCTGAGGGCGAATCTCGCCCAGTGTCTTCGGATCGGCCACCAGCACCAGATGCTCGAATTCCTGCCTCAACGCCGCGGCATTCAGACGATGCGCCAGCTGTTTGGCAAACGTTGCCTCATCGGTCTGTTCCGGACTGGCATCCGGCGGCCGATGTCCCGATGGACCCTGGCCTTCTTCCTCGTCCATGTCGGGCTTCACGAGGTCTTCCTGCTTCAACCCCAGCGCATCATTTTTGCCGACATTGCGAAACAGCCGTGCGTGCGTGCCGTCGGCAACGACGACCCATGCGCCAGTGGGAATCTTGTGCATCGTTTTCTCCTGAGAAATCAGCGCACCCGAAATGCTGCGCCACCCATCCACCGTATTCGCTCCGGTGTGACGAGGTTGATAGCGCCTGTGCGGATGATCGAGTGCAAGTTCGAGCGAACATCTTGCTTTCACAAGACCGGAGGGACACTCAGTTCCCACGTCGGGAGAACCTCCATGGCCAGCAGCGACCGAAAGGACCTGAATCATCCGCACGAAACCAGCGAGGTTGCGCAGGAAACGCAGAAGGAACGTGCGCGCCGCAAGAAGCACGAGAGCGACAATCTCGATCACGCGCTCGAAGAGACCATGCCATCGAGCGATCCGATTTCCCCGTTTGTTCCAGCCAAGCTGCCGAAGGATGATTGAGATGACCCAGATGAACGCAGGCAATGCCCGGATGACGTCGCAGCGCACACTCAAGCTGCTGCTGGCAGCCGCGCTGTTGCTCGGTGTCGTGACTGCAGCTGATGCGGCGACCGGCAGCAGCAATTCCACCGACGGAAGCTTCATGCAGAAAGCAGCGGCCGACGGCATTGGGGAAGTGGCGATGGGCCAGATGGCGCTGGACAAATCCTCCAATGCTGCGGTGAAGACCTTCGCGCAACGCATCGTGGATGATCATGGCAAGGCGAACGATCAGCTCAAAACTCTCGCCGCCGACAAACAGGTGACATTGGCATCGGCTCCATCCGCCGATGCGCAGAAGGAAAGCAAAAAGCTGGCGGCGCTCAGCGGTGATGCGTTCGACAAGGCCTGGTCGAAAGAGATGCTTGCCGGGCACAAGAAGGCGGTGAAGCTGTTCGCTGCCGAAAGCAAGGAAGGCAAGGACGAGGAAGTGCGCCAGTTCGCGCAGACCACCTTGCCGGTGCTGCAGACACACCTGCAGATGGCCACTCGGCTGGTGGACGTTCCCGCTGCGCGCGACAAGTCGATGGATCAGGCGATGAAGTCGATGACGGGCACACCCGCGAGTGCTGCGCCGACGAGTACGGCGACCGCCGCTGCACCTGCCACCGCGCCGGCCAAGGCGGCGGTGCCGCCGACGGGCAAATCCCATTGACTACATTCAGGCAGTCTTGAGGTCAAAAAAAACCCGCCTCTGGCGGGTTTTTCATGGCTGCTCGCAGCCGTTGCGCAATGGAGGCCAAGGTCGGAATCGAACCGGCGTACGCGGCTTTGCAGGC
>JBDTZX010000492.1:0-4653 GCA_040004895.1 Rhodanobacter sp.
CAGCAACGCACCGGCCATGCCGGCAAGCGGTTCGACGGCAGGGCACTGATCCAGCTGCAAGCGACCATCGGGCCTGTGTCTGTTTGACGTCCGGCCGGTGGCCGCTCCGGCGATATCGAAGGCGCGTAGATATCTACGCGCCTTTTTTTGCGTCTGCGGCGAGGCCGTGCACAGCGGTGCTGCTTTCGCATGACTGGCGAAAACGCGACAATGCAAGCTTCGGTTGTCGCCCGCCCGGTTCCCCGGGCAGCGGACCACCCGTCGCTGCATCGACGTGATCCCCCCTCGCCGCCGGTTGCGAGGAAAAGCATGGGGAATGCGCGCCGACCCCGATTTCCGTCGTAGCCACAAGGCCCTCGCAGACCATGTCATCCACACCCAAGATCATTTACACGCTGACCGATGAAGCCCCGTTCCTGGCCACGCAGTCGCTGCTGCCGATCATCAAGGCCTTCACCAGCACGGTCGGCATTGCGGTGGAGACACGCGACATCTCGCTGGCCGGACGCATCCTCGCGCAGTTCCCGGATCGCCTGAAAGACGACCAGAAAATCGCCGATGACCTGGCCGAGCTGGGCCAGCTGGCCACCACGCCGGAGGCCAACATCATCAAGTTGCCGAACATCAGCGCCTCGGTGCCCCAGCTGAAGGCCGCAATCGCGGAGTTGCAGCAGCAGGGTTACGCCTTGCCCGACTATGTCGACGATGCGCGCGACGATGGCGAGAAGGACATCAAGACGCGTTATGGCCGGGTGTTGGGCAGCGCAGTGAATCCGGTGTTGCGCGAAGGCAATTCCGATCGCCGTGCGCCGCTTTCGGTGAAGAACTACGCGCGCAAGCATCCGCATCGCATGGGCGCATGGAGCGGCGACTCGAAGACCCACGTGGCGCACATGGATGACGGCGATTTCTACGGCAGCGAGAAATCCGTGCTGATCGACAAGGCCGGCAGCGTGGCGATCGAGTGGTTCGGCAAGGATGGCAGCCGTACTGTGCTGAAGGACAAGACCGTGCTGAAAGCGGGCGAGATCATCGACGCTGCGGTGATGAGTCGGCGTGCGCTGGTCCATTTCGTCGATGTGCAGATCGCCGATGCGAAGCGCCAGGGCGTGCTGTTCTCGCTGCACCTGAAAGCCACCATGATGAAAGTTTCCGACCCGATCATGTTCGGCGTGGTGGTCCGCGAGTTCTACAAGGATGTGCTTACGAAACATGCCGATGTGCTGAAGGCGGCCGGCTTCAATCCGAACAACGGTATCGGCGATCTGCAGGCGCGCATCGCTTCGCTGCCGGCCGACCAGAAAGCGGCGATCGAGGCCGATCTCGCGGCGGAATATGCACAACGTCCAGCGTTGGCGATGGTCAATTCCGACAAGGGCATCACCAACCTGCACGTACCCAGCGACGTCATCGTCGATGCGTCGATGCCGGCGATGATTCGCGATTCCGGCAAAATGTGGAACGCGCAGGGCCAGCTGCAGGACACCAAGGCATTGATTCCGGATCGCAGCTACGCCGGTGTCTACCAGGTGGTGATCGAGGATTGCAAGGCGCACGGTGCGTTCGATCCGGCGACCATGGGCAGCGTGCCCAACGTCGGCCTGATGGCGCAGAAGGCCGAGGAATACGGGTCGCACGACAAGACCTTTCAGATCGCCGCCGACGGTACGGTGCGCGTGATCGATGATGCCGGCACGGTGCTGCTCGAGCATGCGGTGGAAGCCGGTGACATCTGGCGCATGTGCCAGGTCAAGGACGCGCCGATCCAGGACTGGGTGAAGCTCGCCGTCGAACGCGCCCGCCTGAGCAATACGCCGGCGGTGTTCTGGCTCGATCCGCAGCGCGCGCATGATGCGCAGATGATTCGCAAGGTGGAGCGTTACCTGAAAGACCACGACCTTACCGGCCTGGACATCCGCATCCTGTCGCCGGTCGAGGCCACGCGTTTCTCGCTGGAGCGCATCCGCAAGGGGCAGGACACGATCTCGGTCACCGGCAATGTGCTGCGTGACTATCTCACCGACCTGTTCCCGATCATGGAGCTGGGTACCAGCGCGAAGATGCTTTCGATCGTGCCGCTGATGGCCGGCGGCGGCCTGTTCGAAACCGGCGCCGGCGGCTCGGCACCCAAGCATGTACAGCAGTTCGTGGAAGAGGATTATCTGCGCTGGGATTCGCTGGGTGAGTTCCTGGCACTGGCCGCATCACTCGAACATCTGGGCAACCGCTACAGCAACAACGGTGCCAGCGTGCTGGCTCGCACGCTCGATCAGGCCAATGGCAAGTTCCTGGACAGCAACCGCTCGCCGGCGCGCAAGGTCGGCGAGCTGGACAATCGGGGCAGCCATTTCTACCTGGCGCTGTACTGGGCACAGGCTCTGGCCGCGCAGGATGACGATGCTGCGTTGAAAGCGCGCTTCACCTCCGTTGCGCAGGTACTGCAGGACAACGAGGCGACCATCGTCGGCGAGCTCAACGGCGCGCAGGGCAAGCCGGTCGATATCGGCGGCTATTACCACCCGAACCTGAAACTCGTCAGCGGGGCGATGCGTCCCAGTGCCACGTTCAATTCGGCACTGGCGACACTCGCTTCGACGCTTTGAGTGTGTTCGATGTTGAAGACACGAAGGGCGCTTCGGCGCCCTTCGTGCTTTCGGCACCTTCGCCGCATGCGCAAGCGCAGGGTATCGCGTCGCGCATGGCTGTCTGCCAGCCCAACGCGACTTCGGCACTTTTGCCGCGATCGCGGGTCAGCTCACCAAGACGTCTTCGCTCAGGCGGTACCGCCTGTTCGTGTTCTCCATCGATGGAGTCGATCATGCGCATCGTGTTCGCCAGCACCCTGCTGTCGCTCGTCCTGCTGGGTTCCGCACACGCGCAGTCCGCGGCATCCAGCTCCAGCCCGCTTCCGTCCGACCGGGTCACCAATCTCGAGGCCACCACGGTCAGCGGCGTGATGCCGGGACCCGGGCTGTGGAAGGTCAGCAAGGGCGATCATGTGCTGTGGATCCTCGGCACGCTGTCGCCGCTGCCGCAGCGCATGCAATGGGAATCGCGCGATCTGGAGGATGTGATCAGTCATTCGCAGCAGGTGCTGCTGTCGCCCACGATCAAGCCGAAGGTCGACGTGGGTTTCTTCGGAAAGTTGTTTCTTTTGCCCTCCGCGTACAGCGCACGCAAGAACGACCATGGCGCAACCCTGCAGCAGCTGTTGCCGGCACCGATGTATGCGCGCTGGCTGGTATTGAAACAGAGATACATCGGCAGGGACAACGGCATCGAGCGCTGGCGGCCGATCTTTGCCGCGCAGCAGTTGTATCGCAAGGCGATCAAGGCCAATGACCTCAGCAACTCCGGCGGCGTGCAGGCCAACATCGATGCACTGGCGAAGAAATACGGCGTCAACGAAACCGCGACAGCCTATGAAATCGTGATCGAGCATCCGCGCGATGCGATCAAGACGTTCAAGAGTTCAGGCATCGACGATGTCGGCTGTTTTGGCGGGACACTCGACAGCATCGAACATGACATACCGGCGATTTCCGCACGCGCCAATGCCTGGGCCACCGGTGATCTGGATGCCTTGCGCAAGCTTCCCGACAGCAATCGCCGGGCTACCTGCGTCACCGCAATCACCGGCGCCGGCTTCGCGCGCAAGCTGGGCTTCGCCGATGCGGCGGAGAAACTGGAAGCCGTCTGGATCAGCGCCGCTCGCACCGCACTGAGCCACAACAAACAGACATTCGCGCTGTTGCCGATCGATCAGCTGCTATCGTCCGACGGGTACCTCGGCAGGCTCCAGGCGCAGGGTTATCGGGTCGAATCGCCGGAGGACCAGGACGATGAATCGGCACCGGCATCCTCCGGCAGCGCGTCATCCCGCTGAGCCTGACGCCAACCTTGATGGAGAGTGGCGGGATACCTTCAGTCTTCGTCGCTCGCTGCGCCCAATTGCGCGATCTCGTTGTCACTCAGCGCAAGCTGCGCGGCACCGAAGAGTTCGTTCAACTGCTCCACGCTGGTGGCGCTGGCGATCGGCGCAGTGATGCCCGGCCGCGCCATCAGCCAGGCCAGTGCGACTTGCGCCGGTTTCGTCTGATGGTCGGCGGCAACCGCGTCGAGTGCGGCCAGGATCCGCAGGCCGCGCGGGTTGAGATATTTCTTCACGGCGCCGCCGCGTGCCGCGCTCTTGGCCAGGTCGGCGTTGCTGCGGTATTTGCCGCTGAGGAAACCGCTGGCCAGCGAGTAATAGCTGATCACGCCAATGTCCTCGGCACGGATCAGCGGCTCCAGTGACTGCTCATAATCACTGCGATCGGCAAGGTTGTATTCCGGTTGCAGGCTTTCGTAGCGTGGCAGATGGTTGTCCTTCGATACCTTCAAGGCGTCGGCCAGTCGCTCGGCCTTGTAGTTGGAAGCGCCGATCACCCGCACCTTGCCGGCATCGATCAGACGTCCGAACGCATCGAGGGTTTCATGCAGTGGCACGCTGGCATCGTCCTCGTGCGCCTGGTACAGATCGATGTGATCGGTCTGCAGCCGCTTGAGCGAGCCTTCCACGGCAAGCTGGATGTTGCGCGGCGACAGGCCAGGCTGCTCGTTCCATTTGCCCACCTTGGTGGCGATCACCACCTGATCGCGTTTTCCACTGCG
>JBDTZX010000439.1:0-4650 GCA_040004895.1 Rhodanobacter sp.
ACACGACCTTCGAGGGTCTTGGTTTCGGAGGGGATACCGATACGCATGGGAAGAGATCCTGTTGAAGCATGGGTGAATCCATCGCGCGACCGCCGCGGTGGTGTCGTTGAATCTGCCGCCTACCTTGAATCGGCCGATGGTATTCCCCATCCTTGCGGGATTGCGCAGCCCGTCATCGGCAGTCAGCTCCCTGGCGGAGAAACCGCGACGGGAGCTGCAGCGAATAGAGCGTCAGGCCATCAGGCCATCGGTAAACCCAAGGATTATAACAACTCATGAGCACCACCAAGCACAGCCGCCTGCTGATTCTCGGCTCCGGCCCCGCCGGTTACACCGCGGCGGTCTACGCCGCCCGAGCCAACCTCAAGCCGACCATGATCACCGGCATCCAGCAGGGCGGCCAGCTGATGACCACCACCGAGGTGGACAACTGGCCCGGTGACGTCGAGGGGCTGCAGGGGCCGGTGCTGATGCAGCGCATGGCCGAGCACGCCGAGCGCTTCAACACCGAGATGATCTTCGACCACATCCATTCGGTGGACCTGAAGCAGCGGCCGTTCCGCATGAAAGGTGATTCCGGCGAATACACCGCCGACGCGCTGATCATCGCCACCGGCGCCACCGCCAAGTACCTGGGCATCGCCAGCGAAGAGAAGTACAAGGGCAAGGGCGTTTCCGCCTGCGCGACCTGCGACGGATTCTTCTTCCGCGACCAGGACGTGGTGGTGATCGGCGGCGGCAATACCGCGGTCGAGGAAGCGCTGTACCTGGCCAATATCGGCCGCAAGGTCTACCTGGTGCACCGCCGTGACAAGCTGCGTGCCGAGAAGATCATGCAGGACAAGCTGTTCGAGAAGGCCGCTGCCGGCAAGATCGAACTGGTGTGGAACCACAGCATCGACGAAGTGCTGGGCGACGACTCCGGTGTCACTGGCGTGCGCGTGAAGGACGTCAACTCCGGCGTCACCCGCGACATCCAGGCCACCGGTTTCTTCGTGGCGATCGGCCACACGCCGAACACCGGCATCTTCGAGGATCAGCTCGAGATGCACGATGGCTACATCCAGATCCGCAGCGGCCTCGGCGGCATGGCCACGATGACCTCGGTACCCGGCGTGTTCGCTGCCGGCGACGTGGCTGATCATGTATATCGGCAGGCAGTCACGTCCGCCGGCTTCGGCTGCATGGCTGCGCTGGATGCCGAGCGCTGGCTGGATCAGCAGACGCCCGCCGCCTGATGATTCGAAATCGCAAACCCGGATTGTTGCATGCGTCAAACGCTCGGCGATTCGTTGCAACAGGGAAATCGGCACTACCTTGATCAAGGCACGCTTCCACAGCACGATCGATCAGTTCCCTGCACCACGGTGGGACGCGCTGCGTGCCGACGACAATCCGTTCGTGTCGCACGCCTTTCTTGCCGCGCTGGAACACGGCGGATGCGTGCGACCGGACGGGGGCTGGCAGGCCCATCACCTGGGTCTGTACGAACAGGACCAGCTGATCGCCGCCGCGCCGCTGTATCTGAAAGGCAACTCGCACGGCGAGTTCGTGTTCGACTGGGGCTGGGCCAGCGCGTGGGAGCGCGCCGGCGGTGAGTACTACCCCAAGCTGCTCAACGCCGTGCCCTACTCGCCCGTATGTGGTCCGCGGTTGCTGGCCGGCAATGACCTGCGCTCCTCGATGCTGCAACGTGCGCTGGTGGAGGCGATGCGCGACGAAGCGGAACGCATGGGTCTGTCGTCGGTACACGCCAATTTTCTGCTGCCGGCGGAACTCGAAGCCTTCGACGACGACTGGCTGGTCCGTTCGGACGTCCAGTTCCACTGGCACAATCACGACTATCGCCACTTCCCGCAGTTTCTCGCCGCGCTGAACCACAAGAAGCGCAAGAACATCCTGCGCGAGCGCAAGCAGGCCCAGGAAAGCGGGCTGCAGATCGAATGGCGCAGCGGCGACTCGCTGAACCTCGACGAATGGCGGCGGGTCCACGCACTGTACGAATCCACCTTCGATGCCAAGGGCAACCATGCGGCACTGACGGCGGCGTTTTTCAGCCGCCTCGGCGAACTCGGTTCTCTGGCGCAACTTGCGCTGGCGCGCGATGAAAGTCAGCGCGACGAAACTCAGATCGTCGCGATGGCGGTGTTCGTGCAGAGCGCCAACGTGCTGTACGGACGCTACTGGGGCGCCGTGGTCGACGTGCCCGGCCTGCACTTCGAACTCTGTTATTACCGCGGCATCGAACACGCGATAGCCCACAAGCTCGACCGTTTCGAACCCGGTGCGCAGGGCGAGCACAAGATGGCGCGCGGCTTTCTGCCCGCACGCACGCATTCGCGACACTTTCTGCTTCATGCGGATTTTCGCGCGGCGGTGGCGACCGCGCTGGAGCGCGAAGCGGAATCCATCGACGCCTACGTGAGCGACCTGCAGCAACGCAGTCCGTACGTTTCGTCTGCCGACCGATGATCCGCCTGCCGCAGCTGGACATCGACGCGCCGGAGCGGTTTCCCGATCCGCGCCATGCGCTCGCGGATCCGAATGGCCTGCTCGCGTTTGGCGGTGACCTGTCGCCGCAGCGTTTGCTCAGCGCCTATTCGCTGGGCATCTTCCCGTGGTTCAGCGAGGGCGAACCGATCCTGTGGTGGTCGCCCGATCCGCGCTGTGTGTTCCACACCGGCACTCTGAAGATCAACCGCGGCCTGCGCCGGCAACTTGCCGGCAAGAGCTGGCATGTCACCGTCGACCAGGCGTTCGAGCAAGTGATCCATGCCTGTGCCGCGCCGCGCACGAACGAGTCGGGAACATGGATCGTGCCGGCGATGATCGACGCGTACGTGCAGCTGCATCGAAAGGGCCATGCGCACAGCGTGGAAGTGTGGGAAGAAGAACGACTGGTCGGCGGCATCTACGGCGTGGTGGTGGGCCATCTGTTCTGCGGCGAATCGATGTTCAGCGTGCTCAGTGGCGGCTCGAAGGTCGCGTTGGTCACCCTTGCCCGGCTGCTGCGTGAACTGAAATTCCCGCTGATCGACGCACAGGTCGCCAATGCACACACGCTGGGCATGGGCGCGATCGAGATATCGCGAGGCGAATTCCTGCAGCATGCCGGACGACTGGTGCAACATCCCTCGTCCGCAGCAAGCTGGGCCGGCCTCACCGGGCAACTGGTGCAACCGTGCTGACCGCAGCAAGCATCAGGATCTATCGCGCCGCATCGACGCCGAGTTTCCGGATGTCTTCCAGGTGGTCCAGAAACAACGCCACCAGCCGCGGATCGAGCTGGCTCCCGGCGACGTCGCCGAGATACTGCCGCACTTCGTCTTCGGGCCATGCCAGCTTGTAGACCCGTGGCGAACACAGTGCGTCCCAGATGTCGACCACGCTGAAGATACGCGCCGCCAGCGGGATGGCTTCGCCGCGAAGGCCCTGCGGATAGCCGGTGCCGTCCCAACGCTCGTGATGACTGTAGGGAATGTCGACCGCCGCACGGAGAAAGTCCACCCGCTGCAGCAGGTCATGGCCTATCTGCGGATGCTGGCGCATCAGCGCCATTTCCTCGTCGTCGAGCTTGCCCGGCTTGATCAGGATCGCGTCGGGCAAGGCCAGCTTGCCGATGTCGTGCAGCAGTGCACCGAATGTGAGGTTGCGCAGTTCATCGCCCTCCACGCCGGCCAGCCGCGCGAGTCCGACCGCCATGCGCATCACCCGATCGGAGTGGTCGCCGGTCTCCTTGTGCCGGATGTCCATCGCCGACACCAGCACGCGCAAGGTCTGCTTGTGGTCGTTCAGCAGCATGCGGTTGACGACCTTCAGCCGCCGCAGATCGCGACCGATCATCGCGTACAGCACGACACCGGTGACCAGCACGAACAGCGCACCCTTGAGTGTCTGCAGCGAGGTGATTTCGGAGGCACCATGCACCAGTGCACCCAGCGCGCGGTCGGAGCCCCAGATCCACAGCGTGGATATGCCCACGTAGATCAGGACGATGCGCAGCTGCGGGCTGATTCTCACATCGGGGCTCCCGCGCGAACAGATCGCGCACACTGTGGATGAGGCATGCATGCCCTGCGGCATTTTCCGGCACAAATCGCCGATACGTTGTGATCAGGCTCTCAGTCGGTCCGCGCCGCATACTTGCGCGAGACGTAGTCATCCAGGATGCCGACGAATTCACTTGCGATGTTGTCACCGCGCAAGGTCATCGCCTTCTCGCCGTCGATGAACACTGGTGCCGCCGGTGCTTCGCCATTGCCGGGCAGCGAGATTCCGAGGTTGGCGTGCTTGGATTCGCCGGGACCGTTGACGATGCAGCCCATCACCGCGAGCGTGAGGTTTTCCACGCCGTCGTACTTGATCCGCCAGATCGGCATCTGTTCGCGCACGTGTTCCTGCACGGTATTGGCCAGCACCTGGAAGAACTCGCTGGTGGTGCGGCCGCAACCCGGGCAGGCGGTGACCAACGGCGTGAACGAGCGCAGGCCCATGGTTTGCAGCAGCTCCTGCGCCACGATCACTTCGCCGGTGCGGGAGGCACCCGGCTCCGGCGTCAGCGAAATGCGGATGGTGTCACCGATACCTTCCTGCAACAGCACCGCCAGCGCGGCGCTGGAGGCGGTGATCCCCTTCGAACCCATGCCGGCT
>JBDTZX010000043.1:0-4578 GCA_040004895.1 Rhodanobacter sp.
AGACCGTTGTACTTGCCCAGGTGCTGGTCGTCCGGGCGGGCGTTGCGATGGATCATCAGCACGCTGCCGCGGTCCGGCGACAGCACGTAGCCAAGCGTGGCCACGATCGGGGTGTACGGCATGGATGGAAGCGCCATGAACAGGTCGCCGCAGGAAAATGCAAGTTTAACGGCAGCCATCGATTTCCGCCGAGTGGGGGCTGAACAGTTGTCATGAGTGGGCTTGCGTCGCGCTGCCCGGGCGGCGACCATCGACGGATGCGTCGATCTTTTTCCAGCTTGCACGCCCTCACCGATGTCCGAATGCTGCGCTGGCTGATGCCGCTGGCGCTGGTCGCCGGCGTGCTCGGCTGTACGCCGTCCGCCAGGGCTCTCGACAGCGGCGGAGTGGCGTTCGAAGGACAGAATTACCGTGTGGTTCACCTGGACCTGAAACGCGAGCAGCTGACGCTGCACTGGCGCGACCCGCAAAGCGGCCAGCCATTCGGCGCTATCGAAACACTGCGCCAATGGGGATTGGTGCATGGACAACGGTTGGTATTCGCCGCCAATGCCGGCATCTACGACCGCGAGTTCGCGCCGCTGGGCCTGTATGTGGAAAACGGCAAGACCGTGGTGCCACTGAACCTGGCGCACGGCAATCCCGCTTCCGGCAATTTCTCGCTGCTGCCCAACGGCGTGTTCGCCATCTACCCGGATGGCCATGCGGCAGTGCGCACCAGCAACGCGTTCAAGCTGGACGGCAAACCCGTGCAATGGGCCACTCAGTCCGGCCCGATGCTGCTGATCGACGGCAAGCTCAACGAGCAGTTCGTTGACGATTCGGCCAGCCTCAAATGGCGCAGCGGCGTTTGCGTGCGCACACCTGACGAAGTGGTGTTCGCGGTCAGCGAGGCGCCGGTGAACTTCCACACGTTTGGACGGCTGTTCCGCGATCGGCTCGGCTGCCGCGATGCGCTGTACCTCGACGGCAGCATCTCGCAGCTGTATGTCGATGGCGAAGGCTATAGTGGCGCGCCGGCATTGATGGTCAAGCCGTATGCGGGAATCTTCGCGGTGTTCTCCAAGCAATGAAGGCGCGGTGGTAGCGGCGGCAGCTGGCAATCCCCGGTTTGCTGCTGCTCGTGCTGGTCTCCGCCGGATGCCTGCTGGCCGGAAATCGCGCGCGGCTCCATGGCGAACACCAGGCAGCAGAACCTGGCTCGACCGACCGCGTGGAACGGGACGCGCTGGGCATCATGACCAACGCCGGCCGTGCCCGAATCGTGCGGATGATGAAGGCGCCCGCACAGCGTGCGAGCGCCTGACACCACTTAGTTGTTGGATGCCTCCGGGCATTTGGAGCCGCGGCAGACAAAATCGACTTCCTGACCTCGACCCACGATGACGTTGACGTTCTGGTGCGTCACAACCGGCAGGCCATCTTTCTCAAGAGTCACCGAGTAGACGCCACTGGGTACGACGTTGATGCTGTAGTGGCCCTTGGCGTTCGCCGTGACCTGGCGATGAAAGCCTTCTTTGCTCTGCACGGTGATGCTCTGGCCAGCCGGCGCCCAACCGTACAAGCTGCCGGCGGTAGCTTGTGCAAAGGCCGCGGTGGATGCGACCGCGCCACAGATGCCCAATGCGATCACCATGGCCTTGCTCCGGATGGAGAACATGGCGCCACGGGGGGAGAGATCGGCCTGGAGGGAGTTATTGCTGTTCATGGAATTCCTCGACTTCATCAATGACATCGAAATGAGCCCGCCGGTGCTCTGGCGATCGGCTCGTTGAAAGGACAGAACAAGGCATTGCCTTGCCGCGCGGTCCACCGCCTGCCCTCATGCATTCCCTGGACCCTGGTCGACGAGCGATATCGTCGAACCATTTTTTTCTGCAGTGCCTCCTGCGCATGACAAGTGGAAAGCGATGTCCCAGCCCGATGTGCACCAGGCGGGTCATGGCATCGACATGGAAGAGTTTTTCCATCGGCTAGCCGGAGCAGCAGCAGCGTCACCGAAACTTCGTTGGCCACGGTCCGGCGCTTCTTGCAGGCACAATTGAGAAAGACAGTCAGGGGACAACGCGGCAACTGCCGCCGCGATTGCCTGCAAGACGCCGACTCAAGCTGCCGAATCGGTCATCGCGGCTACGTGGGCCACCGCGACACTCGACACGTCGGTCTTCAACAGCAGCATCGAACCCACGGTCAGCACACTGGCCAGCACGCAGGCGACGAACAGGCTCTTAAGCATCAGGGTCTCGAATTTCATGATGATTGTCCGTGGTGAGGAATGGAGGTCTTCGAGAGGTATATGGCAAGCCTCGTGCCAACGCCTCAATCCTTCGACAAACCCTGCCACCGAGCCATTTTTCTGCAGACGGCGAATGTGTTTCGACTGTCCGCGGACGCCACTGCTACTGTCCGGACACAACGCGGACAACAGACGTCCATTTGAGGGAGACGAGACCTTCGGCACTTGTCGAAACGCCCATGCAGGTCCCGAAGAAAAGCGAAAGTCCGCATCGACAACCAGTGATCACGTGCAAGCTTGCAAGTTCGGCTGCCGTAGAGTCGATCTCAACATGCGCACGAGATCGAAACCCTGGTCGACCGGGAGAGGTACTACGGTAGTCGTGCGGGGAGGAGATGGCTCCTGCCGACATCAGCGACCACTGACTGGCGCGTCAACGGCATTACGCCAGCAGCTTCTCGCATACCGCCCGATACATCACAGGCAGCGTTTCCAGATCCTCCATCGCGATGCACTCGTCCACCTTGTGGATGGTTGCGTTGACCGGGCCGATCTCGACCACTTCGGTTCCCGTCGGGGCGATGAAGCGGCCATCGGAGGTGCCGCCACCGGTGCTCTGCTCGGGTTCGGCGCCGAACAGCTCAAGGCAGACAGCCACGACGGTCTTGCGCAACACACCGTCGGGTAGCGTGAGGAACGGTTCCCCGGAGAGGTTCCAGTCCAGCGCGAAATCCACGCCGTGGCGTTGCAGGATGGCTTCGGTACGCGCGCGCAGGTCGTCGGCGCGGCTGGCGGTGCAATAGCGGAAATTGATCAGTGCCTGCAGTTCGCCGGGGATGACATTGTTCGCCCCGGTGCCGGCGTTGAGATTGGAAACCTGAAACGAGGTCGGCGGAAAATCGCCGTTGCCCTGATCCCACGTTTCGGCGGCCAGCTCGGCAAGCGCTGGTGCGAAGGCATGGATCGGATTGAGCGCCTTTTCCGGATACGCCACATGGCCTTGGATGCCGCGCACAGTGAGCGTGCCGGACAGCGAGCCGCGCCGACCGACGCGGATCAGGTCACCCAGCCGCGCCTTCGCTGATGGCTCCCCCACCACACACCAGTCGATTTTTTCACCGACGGCCGTGAAGTGCTGCACCACCCTGCGCACTCCATCGAGGTTGGTCGGGCCTTCCTCGTCACTGGTCAGCAGCAGGCCGACTCGTCCCTGGTGCCGCGGATGCGTCGCGACAAAGCGCTCCAGCGCCACCACCATCGCTGCCACCGAGCCCTTCATGTCGGCGGCACCGCGGCCGTATAGACGTCCATCACGAATTGTCGGCTCGAACGGCAGACTTTGCCACGCAGCTTCCGGGCCGCTTGGTACCACGTCCGTATGACCGAGGAAGACAAGCAACGGTCCCTGCCCTGTCTCGTTGGCGTCGCCATGCGTGGCCCACAGGTTGTCGACCTCGCCATAGCGCAGATGCTCGATGCGGAATCCCGCGCGCGCGAGTCGTTCGCCGATCAACGGCAGGCAGCCGGCATCTTCGGGTGTCACCGAACGGCGGCGGATCAGATCGCAGGCAAGTTCGAGGACGTCGGACATGGTTTGGAATCAGCAGGCAGGAGTGGATGCAGCGTAGCAAAGGAACACGCCGGCGGCGGAACCAATCACTCGTCGAGTGGGTCCTCGTGCTGGCCGAGATAGATCAGCGCCGCAAGCAGCACCACGACGAAACGGAACGCGCTGGCCAGACCGTTCCACTGCGTGGACATCCACATGCCAAACCATTCGCCGCCGATCGCCATGAAGCCGCCAAGCCACAGCATCAACCCGAGCGTCAGACCCGCCACCGCCATGCGCTTGGCGCGATGGAAGACGAGCGCGGACCTGCGTCGCGCAACCCACATGCGCCAGGCGCCAGCACCGCAAAGCATGGCCGTCAACGCTTCCGTGGCAATGATCAGCACGTAGGCGACATGCTGCAGAGCGGGCGAATGGATCGCCCGGTAATGGATGCCCGCGTCGGGGAAGATCGTGTCCATTGCCAGCACATGCTGCACAAAGACCAGGTTGCTGCGGTAGTCGGTGATGTTGCCGAAAGCAACCAGCGCCACCCACAAGGCGATGATGGTGATCAACAGGATCCTGGAAATTCGCATGGGCATGCGCTGACCTTTCTTCAGCGATCGAAGAGCTTCTTGAAGCCGTTGTCGGTGAAGCCCACGCTCACGGCACCATTCGGCTGCACGATCACCGGACGACGGATCAGCGCCGGATATTCCTTCAGCAGCAGGGTCCATTCCGGATCGCTGCCGGGGTTCTTGCGCTGCGGCAGCAGGTTGCGCCAGGTGGT
>JBDTZX010000244.1:0-4578 GCA_040004895.1 Rhodanobacter sp.
GATCTGCTCGAGTAGCGACATCGGCTGGGATTCGGACTGCTTGAGGCATGCGCGAATACGCTGCCCGTGGTCGATCGTCTTGCGCGTGGCTGCATCCAGGCGGGTACCGAATTTGGCGAACGATTCCAGCTCCTCGAACTGCGCATAGGCCAACTTGATAGTGCCAGCGACCGCCCGATAGGCAGCCCGCTGCGCCGCACCGCCCACCCGCGATACCGACTTGCCGACATCGACCGCCGGCAATACGCCAAGATCGAACAGCGTGGGGGATAGATAGATTTGCCCGTCGGTGATTGAAATGAGATTGGTCGGAATATAGGCAGAAATGTCCTGTGCCTGGGTTTCTATGATCGGCAACGCGGTGAGTGATCCATGACCGCGTTCGTCGTCCAGATGCGTCGCCCGTTCCAGCATGCGCGAGTGAATGTAGAAAATGTCGCCGGGGAATGCCTCGCGTCCGGGCGGCCGGCGCAGTAGCAGGGAGAGTTCGCGATAGGCGCGCGCGTGCTGCGTCAGGTCGTCGTACACCACCAGCACGTCGCGTCCCTTCTCCATGAAATATTCGGCGATGCTGGTTGCCGCATAAGGCGTGATGTAGAGCAGGCCGGGAGCGTCGTTCCCTTCGGCAACCACCACCACGGTGTATTCCATGGCTCCCTTCTCGCGCAGCGTGGCCACCACCTTGGCCACGGCCGAAGCGCGCTGGCCGATCGCGCAGTAGACGCAAAGCACGTTCTGGCCGCGCTGGTTGAGGATGGTATCGATGGCAATCGCGGTCTTGCCGGTCTGCCGATCGCCGAGAATCAACTCGCGCTGCCCGCGTCCGATCGGAATCAGTGCATCGATCACCTTCAGCCCGCTTTGCAGGGGGACGGTCACCGCGGCGCGATCCATGATCGCCGGCGCCGGGCGCTCGACCGGCAGGCGCTGAGTCGTGGTTGGAACAGCCTTGCCGTCGAGCGGCTGGCCCAGAGGATCAATCACCCGACCCAGCAAAACCTCCCCGACCGCCACGTCCATCACCCGTCCGGTGCGCTCGACTTCGTCGCCGGCTTGCAGGGCCTGGTAATCGCCCAACAGGATCACGCCGATTTCGTGCTCGTCGACGTTGAAGGCGATGCCAAGCAGCCCACCCGGAAATTGCACCAACTCCTCATAGCCCACGCCGGGAAGTCCTGACACCATCGCGATGCCGGTGGACACCCGAGTGACGAAACCGACTTCACGCAGTGTCAGCGACGGAGTGAACGCGGCGCGGGCCTGGGCCATGCCATCGAAGGCGCCATCGAGCGCGCTTTGCAGGCTTTCCGGAGGCGTACTCATGAAGCCTTGATGACAGCCGCGGGCTTGGGCTGGTCCGGTGCGGGTGTGGGTGCGGGTGTTGAAGGCGGCTGCGCCAGCACGTCATCGACACTCTTGTTCAATGACGCCAGATAGTCACTTATCGTCCAGCCGAGTTTTTGGCCGCCGGCCGTGAATTCGATGCCGCTGATCAATGCCGGCGCCGTTTCGAATCGAATACGGACGTCGGTCGCGAACGTATCGGTGAGTGCTTTCTGGATAACTGCCTGCTGCGCAGCGGGAAGATCAAAGGCAGTGCGCAGGACCGTCGCATCCGACGAGTTTGAAATCGCCCGCGCGAGGGTCTTCTTCGTATCGTCGCCCAGCGCACCGAGCCGCTGCACGAACACGTCTGCCAGCCGTTCCTCCAGACTGGTCGAAGCCAGATCGCCGAGTGCCTTTCGGGTGATGGCGAACACCTCTTGCTGCACACGATCACGAAGCGCCTGATTGAGCTTGCTCGCATCGGCCTGCAGCGCGGCGTTCTGCGTTTCTTTCAACGCATCGGCCGTCTTGCGTGCTTCGGCAAGCAGCCGATCCCGTTCAGTATTGGCCTGGTCGGTCGCCTTGCTGAGTAGCGCGCCGCGTTGCTCGTCGAAGACTTTGTTCTTGGCTTCGAACGCGTCGCGTTCCTTTTGCGCGTCAGCTTTTTTGGTATTGGCGTCAGCGACCTCCGCAGCAATCCGCTTCTCGCGCACATCGATGGCGTTGAGAATGGGACGGTACAGAAAACGCTTGAGCAGCCATACCAGAATCAGGAAATTCAACACCTGGGCCACCACGGTGAACCAGTCGATGAGCATGGCCTACTTGCCTCCGGCAGCGGTGATGAAGTGGTTCCAGAAGGGGTTGGCGAATATCAGGATCATCGAAACGACGAAGCAGTAGATGGCGGTCGACTCGATCATCGCCAGGCCGACGAACAAGGTGCGCGTGATGGTGGCCGACGCGTCGGGCTGCTGGGCGAGCGACGTCATGGCCGAAGCCACTGCCCTGCCTTCGCCAAGCGCCGGACCCATGCAGCCAAAACCCGTCGTCACGCCAGCCGTGACGATCGACACCATTGCAATCAGCATGCTGCTGTCCATGGGGAATCCTCTAGAGGTGATGCACGTTCAATGCGTGGTGGCGGCAAGATCGGGTGGCGGCGGTTTGGTAGCGCGTGCCACCGTGGCAGCGGCGATATAGACGGCCGCCAGAATGGTGAAAATGTAGGCCTGGACCATGCCCGTGAGCAGACCCAGCGCCGTCATCACGATTGGAAACAGAAAGGGCGTGATCGTGAGCAGGATGGCGATGATCATCGCTCCGCTCATCATGTTGCCGAACAAGCGCACGGCCAGCGCCAGCGTTCGCGACAGCTCGCTGATGATGTTGAAAGGCAGCATGATCGGGGTGGGCTCGACATAGGTCTTGAGATAGCCAAGGAAACCCTGTTCGCGCATGCCGAACAGCGGCACCGCGACGAACACGCACAGCGCCAGCGCCGCCGTGGTTGAAAGCGAACCGGTCGGCGGTGTATAGCCGGGAATCACGATGCAGAGACTGGCCGTGGCGACAAACAGGAACAAGGTGCCAAGAAAGCTCAAATACCGTTCCGGGTGGCTCAACCCCACTTCCTTGATCTGCGCATTGATACCCGTGACGATGATTTCCAGCGCGGCCTGCCAGCGTGATATGTCACCGTCGGTGGTCAACTTGCGCGTGATGAGCTTTGCGCCAAGCGCCAACAGCAGCATCAGTGCCCAGGTCGTGACCATCGTGCCATTGAGTACGACAAAGCCGTAGTGCCAGAAAATAATCTGGTCAGAGGTCAGGTTCATGACGGTTTTCGCTGAACGGACGTGCCGGTCGTTGGGTACTGCCCACCGACGATCCGCGTCACCAGTATCCGCGCCACCAGAAAGCCGCCCATGCATGCCGCCAGACTCTGCCAGCCACCTTGCAGTGCAAGATAGAAACCACCCACGGCAACAGCGGTTCGCAACAGAAAGCTGCCCAGTATCAGCAGCGCCGGTTGCGCAGAGACCATGCCGCGCTGGACCGTCCACCACAGGCCGCCGAAAAAGAATGCGCCGAGCGCCAGGCCTGCCAGCACGGCAAGCGCGAGATGGATCGCCTCATTCATCATCGTCCTCCGGTGGGTCGTGCATGGCCTTGTCCTCCTGCGATATCCAGTGCCAGGCGTTGGCGCAACCGATGACCAGACCGGCCACCAGCAGCGCGAGCGTCCATGAATGCGCGCCGGGATGGTGGTGGTCCCACCACATGCCGAGCATCGCGCCGATGATCGTGGGTACCGCCACCGACCAACCGACCAGACCGAACATGCCCAACCCGGACCAGACGCCGGGTTTGCCCTCACGCTGCACCTTCAGCTTGCGCGCGATCTTGCGGCTGACTTCGCTGTCCAGACGCTTCGTTGGAGTCGGTGGTAGGGGATTGAGCTCATCGTTCATGCTGGAATTCCGCGAGCCGGCTCATCAGCCCGCTTTCCAGTTTGTCCAACGCGGCGCGCACGGTGCGCTGCTGTTCGTCGACGACCAGAAACTCGTGCTTCACCGCCTCCTGCAGCGCGGCAAGATTCTTGCCGCCAATGGCACGGCGTACGGAAACCAGTACATCGTCGCCGGCCTTCACCAGCATGCCCTCGTCGACCGCGATATAAGCCAACGCGCCGGCCTGCGGGGCGTAGGTCAGGATGCCGGGAACCAGTGCGGCGGCGCAGTCGAGGCGATGCGGCAACAGACCGAGCGAGCCATCACTGGTCTCGGCGACGATGCTGGATACGTTGTCCTGTTCCAGGAAGACGCCGTAGGGCAGCAGCACTTCAAGTTTCATGGGCGCTCGCCGGTTCGGCCTTTGCGGGCGACTTATGATCGGCTTCCGGTTGGGCGCCGGGCTTTTTGGCCTCGTCGATCGCGCCGATCATGTACAGAGCGCTTTCCGGGTAGTCCTTGAATTCATCGCGCAGGATGCGCTCGCAGCCGTCGAGCGAATCATGCAGGCTGACCAGCTTGCCCTTGACCCCGCTGAATTGCTCGGTGGCGAAAAACGGCTGGGTCAGGAATCGCTCCAGCCGTCGGGCACGCGCAACGACGCTGCGATCTTCGGGAGAGAGCTGCTCCAGGCCGAGCATCGCGACCACGTCCTTGAGGTCGTCGTATTGCGCCAGTGTGCTGCGAATCTTCTGCGCCAGCTGGTAGTGCCGTTCGCCGACGATGCCGGGCGTGGCCA
>JBDTZX010000031.1:0-4571 GCA_040004895.1 Rhodanobacter sp.
CCCAGCAGGCCGGTGAACACCGAGGCGAACGCGGTCACGATGATCAGAATGGTCATGACCGCCGCGGCCAGATGTCCCCAGCTGTGCTCCACCACCATCGACGCGACCGAGGTGGATTGGGCGATCTGCTGCCACGGTGCCACGCCGAGCACGCTGATGTTGAGGATCAGGTAGACGAACATCATCGCGATCACCGAGATGATGATCGAGCCGGGCATCGTGCGGCCCGGATTGCGCAGCTCGTCGCCCATGTAGGCGGTGGTGAAGTAGCCGAGGTAGTCGTAGATGCCGATGATCAGGCCCGCGCCCAGGCCGACGAAGAAGTGGCCGCCGAATGCGCCTGCCGGGTAAGTGAACGCGTAGCTCGCGTGGAAGTCCGAGAAGCCCGCCGCCGACACGCCGATGACCGACAGCAGCATGATCACCCACAGCGCGATGGTGATCGCGCGGATCGATTCGATCTGCCGGTACAGCAGCCAGGTGACGAGGCCGGTCGCGGCCAGGCTGACCAGATGCACCGTCCACCAGCTCATGTGCGGGAAGAAGAAGCCCAGGTACTCGATCATTCCGATGATGCCGGTCGACATCAGCAACGGGATCGTCAACAGCACGGTCCAGATGAACAGGAACGGCATCAGCTTGCCGGTGCGGTACTGGAATGCTTCGCGCAGATAGACGTAGGTACCACCCGAACCAGGCATCGCCGCGCCCAGTTCCGCCCAGACCATGCCGTCGGCCATCGCCAGGATGGCGCCGACGATCCAGCCGATCACCGCCTGCGGCCCGCCCATGGTGGCGACCATGATCGGGATGGTGATGAACGGCCCGATGCCGCACATCTGGGTCATGTTGATCGCCGTTCCCGAAAACAGCCCGATGGAACGGTGGAAGCCGTTGGCGCGGGCTGGCTGGGTGGCGCTGGACTTTTGCATGTCTGCCTTGCCGTGGTTGTGTGCAGTCAGAGGGTGTGGGTGCAACGATGGCTGCGAGGTGTGAACCCTGCGCAAAGTTCAGGTGGCACCACCCGAGGCAAGCAGGGATTCGTGTTGCATGAAGCGGGGTGCGTGTCTGACACGCACCCCGATGCTGGTATCACCATTGCCCGCGTATGCCGACCATGAACATGCGCTCGGAGAAATTCGAGTGCGCCGGCTGGTCGGGCCACACCAGGTAGTAGCGCTGGTACTGGTTGCTGAGGTTGGTGCCGTCGATGAACAGCTCGGCGTACTTGCTGACCTTGTACGACACCGAGGCATCGAGATACTTCTGCGGCGCTTCGTACATTTCCAGACCGGTGATGCCGCCGACGTCCTCCGACACGGCACGCCGCGAGCGGTAGTTGTACGCGACGCGTGCCTGGAACCGGTCGTCCTGATACCACAGGATGAAGTTGCCGGACTTGGTCGAGTTGTCCTGGAACGGAATCTTGCTTCCGGACAGATCTCTCTGCCCCGAATCGCTCGGTGCATAGGTGGCGTTGAGCTCCATGCCGGTCTTGGACAGGATGCCCGGCAGGAAGGTGAAGCCCTGGCGGTAATCGAACTCCGCGCCCTGGATGCTGTTGCCGCTGCCCTGCACCGGTTCGGTGATCACGATGCAACGGTTACGGACCACACCATCTTCATCCGGAAAGCTGCAATTGATCTCGCTGCCGCTCTTGATGAAGCTTTGCATGTTGATGCGGAACAGCGCGAGGCTGAGCATGCTGGTGGGATTGATGTAGTACTCGAGCGATGCGCCGTAGTTGGTGGAACGCCACGGATTGAGGTTGGGGTTGCCGCTCGACGAGCCGTCCGCCACGCGGAACAACGGGCCTTGCGGGGTTTCGCTCAGCGAGTAGTTCAGTTGCAGGCCGCCACCCCAGGTGCTGAGATCGAGCGGCATCATGTTCTTCGAATAGGCCAGCCGGAACTTCAGGCTGTCGGTCAGGTCCAGCGCGAAATTGGCCGACGGCAGCACGTCCTGATAGCTGCGCTTGGTGATGTCGGTGCCAACGTCGGCCGGCTCGGTGCCATAGGCACCCGGATCGCCGGACAAATGCTGGGTCACGTCAAGGTTGCTGCGGATGACGCGGACGCCGACGTTGCCGCTGTACGCCATGCTGCCGAGGTCACCGTTGAAGTCCGCTTGCAGATATCCCGACAGTTCCTTCAGATTCACGCCCCAGGTGGTTCCCGGTTCTCCCTGCCGGATCGTGTCGGGGTAGAGCGACTTCCAGAACGCTTCGGGGTTCTCCAGGGCGGCGGGGTTGACCGCCCAGAAGTTGATTCCCGAACCGAGCAGATTGTTGTATTGCTTCCAGTTCGCCGACAGCGGTGCCGGTGTATTGGGAATCTGCAGTGCGGAAATCGGTCCGGCGCGGAAGTAACCCTGGTCATTGCCCGCGGTGCACGAACCGCTGTTCAGGACCACATCGGCGCCGACATAGCGAACCAGACATCCCGCCGGGTCGCTGGCGCCGATGCCGGCGTAGACCGGCGTGACCAGCGTCCAGCCGACGTTGTCGGCACTGCGGATGCTGTCGCGCACGCCGAATTTGAGCTTGATGCCGTCCTGGAAGTCGTACTGCCCATCGAAGCGCACGGCATTGAGATCGACCTTGCGGTTGTAATCGCCGGAGGATTCCAGCGTTTTCATGGTCCAGCCGTTCGGATTGGCGAAGTCGGCGGCAAGCGAGGGAGGCAGGCTGACGGTGATGTTGCGGCCACCGAAGTTGGCGATGATCGGAATCGTGTTCTGTGCCACGCCATTGGCGTTGAACACGCGGTTTCCGCCGAGCTGGGATGGGAACACGAAAGTACCCGGCGGTACGGCATCGTCCGGAACGCCGTCCTTGAGCACGTTGGGCCACAGCGCGCCATCGGAATCGGAAATGTTGAGGTCGGTCTCGACGTTCGACTGCGATGCCGTGTCGTGGATGCCGCGAATGCCTCCGGTGAACGGGCCGCCATTGTCAAAATCCAGCTGCAGATTGAAATTCTTCGCGACCGAGCTCTTCTGCGTGATCTGCGAGAACGACTCCACATCGCCCGGCCATTTTTCGTAGACCTGGGTCGTGTACAACTGCATGCCGCTCCAGTCCGGATCGGGCGTGCCATAGGCCCCGGCGATCGGGCTGCCGGTATTGCGCGATTGCAGCGGCACGTAAGTCGCGCCCTGCCAGTTGGTGGAATTGATCTGGATGCCGACGTTGCGATCGTACTGGCGCTGCTGCGCGTAGAAGTAATCGCTGGTCAGGGTGAGTCCGCTGCCGAGATCCATCTGGAAGGAGGCATTGCCCGACTTGCGCTTGCGCTGTGTGACGGTGTCGTACAGGCCGATGTTCTGGCTGCCCATGAACACGCCGTTGGACTTGCCGTCGCCATTGACGTCGACACTGCCGTCGGCGTTCTGCACGATGGCGGGCGGAATCGGCGCACCGTTCCACGGCGTCAGGAAACCGTTGTAGCCGCCCGCGCTGGCGGCGTTCTCGCCGTTCAGCACGACGCCATACTGGTCCAGTCCCTCGGTCGAATTCGAGCGCGTGGTGTTGGAGAAATCGGCGGAGATCAGCAAACCCCAGTGGCCATCGTCGTTGTACGAGACCAGGCCGCTTCCCTCGGGACCGGTGTGCTTGGTGGTCGAGCCGCGCTCGCCATTGGCGGAATAGCTGTAAGTGAATCCGTTGGGAAGATCCCAGGGCCGATTGGTGTGCAGGTCGAGCGAGCCGCTGATGCCGCCGTCGGTCAGGCTGGCGGTGGGTGACTTGATCACGTCCACCCCATGAAACAGCGTGGCCGGCAGCATGCTGAAGTCGGGTTGCTGCGCGTCGATCTGATCCGCCGTGATGAAGGCTTCGCCGTTCAACATGGTGCCGACTTCGGGCAGGCCGCGCACGTCGACCGACGTACCCACGCCCGCGTCGCGATTGATCTGCACCCCGGTGACGCGCTGCAGGGCATCGGTGATGGTCACGTCCGGCAACTGACCGATGCCCTCCGCGGTGATGCTGTCCTGGATATTCGGCGCCTCGCGCTTCACTTCGATCGCGCGCATCTGCGATGCGCGCACACCGACGACGGTCACGGCAGACAGTGTCGTCGCATTCTTGGCTGCCCCGGTGCTGCCGGTCTTAGGCTTGGCCTTCTTCGCATCGGGCGACGGCGTCGCCGGCGTGTTTTGCGATGTTGTGGCCTGTACCCCCGGGTTGTCTGCCTGGGCACCGGATGCCATCGCCGACGTCGTCACAGCGGCAAACAGCGACATGGAGATGGCAAAGGACAAGGGATGCTTGCGATGTGTGGTGGACATGGGCTTTACCTCTTGGTTGCTGTCTGTCGAATCTCGGGTATTTCGCGGTGCTTCAAAAATGTGCGTGTCCCGGTCGTCGTCGGAAATGTCGCGGCGTCGATGTCGTGATGAGGCTCATGGGCTCGATCCGCCTGATGCGGCATGAAATGGCGTCGCTTCACCAGGAACGCCGCGGCCGAGATACCACCGGGCTGCCCCCAGTACTCCCTGGCGACCGTGCTCCGTCACCCACACCGGAACCCGCGACAGGAACGCGCGCACGCTGCGTCCGTGCAGGAATC
>JBDTZX010000362.1:0-15415 GCA_040004895.1 Rhodanobacter sp.
GTCACGTCGAGTCTGGCGACACCATCTACGACATGATCAAGTTCGTGAAGCCCGAGGTGCGCATCGTGGGTACCGGCTGGGTGGCCAGCGCGGGCGCGCTGATCTATGCCGCGGCCAAACGCGAAAACCGTTTCAGCCTGCCGAATACACGTTTCCTGCTGCACCAGCCCTCCGGTGGCGCTGGCGGCTCGGCCAGCGAGATCGAGATCCATGCCCGCGAGATCATCCGCATGCGCAAACGCCTCAACGAGATCTTCGCGCGCGAAACCGGCCAGACGGTGGAACGTGTGACCAAGGACACCGAGCGTGACTACTGGATGTCCGCCGAGGCTGCCGCGGAATACGGCCTGGTCGGCAAGATCATCGGCAGTGCCGCAGAGCTGGGCTGAACGTCAGGTACAAAGAGTCGAACAAAAAGCCCCGTTTCGAACGGGGCTTTTTATGCGCCGAACTGACCTCTACCCGACTGGGGCACCTGGCGCCGCGCCAGTGTCGGCATCAAGCAGAAAAAGATCGGCGCCGCCTTCACCCGCTGAAAGAATCATCCCCTCGGACACGCCGAAGCGCATCTTGCGCGGAGCGAGATTGGCGATGAACACCACGTTGCGGCCGATCAGTTTTTCCGGCTCGCCGTAGGCGGCACGGATGCCGGAAAAAATCTGCCGCTTGCCGAGTGCTCCGGCGTCCAGCTCGAAGCGGAGCAGCTTGTCCGAGCCTTCCACCAACTCGCAGACGATGACCCTGGCGATCCGCAGGTCCAGCCTGGCGAAGTCGTCGATGGCGACCGTGGCGGGTGCCGCAGTGGTGGTGTTGGTTGTGCTTTCGCTCATGGGCTTGCGGGCTTCCTTCGTTTTCCTGACGGGCGCGACGACCGGTTCGCTGGAGCTGCCGAGCGATTCCTTGGAGGCCTCGACCATCGCTTCGATGTGCGCCGGGTCGATGCGACCGAGCAGCGGCTCGAATGCGTTGATAGTGTGGTCGTGCAGCAAGCGCCGTGCGTCCCGAAAACTGGCGATCGGAGCGGCGAGGAACTGCTCGGCGGCGGCGACAGTCGCCGGCAGCACCGGCTTGAGCAGGCCTGCAAGCAGGCGGAATGCATGGAGCGCCAGGGTGCAGACCTGTTGCAGTTCATGGCGGCGGCTCTCGTCCTTGGCGATCAGCCAGGGTGACTTGGTCGCGATGTAGCCATTGACCAGATCGGCAAGAGTGACAAAGCGTCGGGTGACTTCCGCGAACTCGCCATCGTCGTAGAGCTGCTCGATGCCATCGTAATGCGACAGCAAGGTCTGCCACAGCTCGGCTTCCTCGACATCGAAACGATCGGCCAGCCGGCCGCCGAAGAACTTGTGCACGAAGCCCGCCGTGCGGCTCGCAATGTTCACCCACTTGCCGATCAGGTGCGAGTTGACACGCTCCTCGAACGCCTTGAGGTCAAGGTCCACGTCGACCGGCGCATCGCTGAGCATGGTGGCGAAGTAATAGCGCAGGAATTCCGGATGGATGCCGGCATCCAGATAGGTGCGCGCCTGGATGAAGGTGCCGCGCGACTTGGACATCTTCGCGCCGTTCACCGTCAGGTATCCGTTGACGTGCAGCGCGGTCGGCGTGCGCAGCTGCGCGCCATGCAGCATCGCCGGCCAGAACAGGCCGTGGAAATTGATGATGTCCTTGCCGATGAAATGATGCATCTCGGCCGTGCTGCCCTCGGACAGGAAGTCGTCGAACTTGACGCCGCTGCGGTCGCAGTACGCCTTGAAGCTGGCGAGGTAACCGATCGGTGCGTCCAGCCAGACATAGAAAAACTTGCCCGGCGCATCGGGAATCGGGAAGCCGAAGTACGGCGCATCGCGCGAGATGTCCCAGTCCTTCAGACCGCCGTCGAGCCACTCCATCAGCTTGGCGACCACGCCGCTGTTCGCCACCGGCCTGCCGTCGCTGAACGTGCCGGCGAACCAGTCGCGCAGCAGGTTCTCGAACTTGCCCAGTTCGAAGAAGTAATGCTCCGAATCGCGCAGCACTGGTGTGGCGCCGGACATCACCGAAGTGGGATTGATCAGGTCGGTCGGCGCATAGGTGGCGCCGCAGTTCTCGCAGTTGTCGCCGTACTGGTCGGGGGTGCCGCAGTTCGGGCAGATGCCCTTGATGTAGCGATCGGGCAGGAACATTTCCTTTTCCGGATCGAACAATTGCTGGATGCTGCGCCTGGCGATGCTGCCGCCGTCGCGCAGGCGCGTGTAGATCAGCGACGCCAGCTCGCGATTCTCTTCCGAATGGGTCGTGTGGTAGTGGTCGAAACTGAAATTGAATGCGGTGAAATCGGCTTCGTGCTTTGCACGCATGTCGGCAATGAACGCCTCGGGTGTCATGCCGGCCTTTTCCGCTGCCAGCATGATCGGCGTGCCATGTGCATCGTCGGCACTGACGAAGATGACCTCGTTGCCGCTCATCCGTTGCGCGCGCACCCAGACATCGGCCTGGATGTACCCCAGCATATGACCCAGATGCAACGGGCCATTGGCGTAGGGCAGAGCATGGGTAACAAGGAGGCGACGACTCATGGCGGGCTCGATGCGGATATGACTGCGCATTATGGCATGGCCGTCCAAACACAGGCCTGATATAAGCCATGTCCCGAGCGCTACGATCCGCTGGCCAACGGGCCAAACCTTGGAAACCGACGGCGTAGCGAGTAGTTTTCACGCAATCGCATGCAACCCGGATCCGATTCCCATGGTCGATACCTCGCGCCGCACCTTCGTTCTTTCCGGCATCGGATTGGCAGCGGGCTCCTGTCTATTGCCACGCACCTTGTGGGCCGGTGCAATGGGCAGCGAGGCTGACGGGAAGTCGATGCAGCATGGCGAGACGCCGGTGACGCCGCGCGAGCAATGGTTGCTCGACTTCGATTGGCGCTTCGCCTTCGGCCATGGCAACGATCCCACCAGGGATTTCGGTTACGGATACGGCCAGGGCGATTTTTCCAAGACGGGTGACTTCAAGATCGCCACATCCGATTTCGACGATGCTGGCTGGCGTGCGTTGAATATTCCGCATGACTGGGCCGTGGAATTGCCGTTCGTCCACGATGACAGTGGCGACGACGACAGCAGAATGACCTCGCACGGTTACAAGCCGCTCGGGCGCCGTTATCCGGCGACCAGCGTGGGCTGGTACCGGCGCATGTTCGAAATTCCGGAAAGCGATCGCGATCGCCGCATCTGGATCGAGTTCGACGGCGCGATGCGTGACGTCGTGCTGTTCGTCAACGGTTGCTTCATCGGCCAGCATGACGATGGCTACACGCCATTCCGTTTCGATCTCACCGACTACCTCAACGTCGGCGGCAAGAACGTCATCGCCATGCGCGTCGATGCCAGCTTCGGCGACGGCTGGTTCTACGAAGGCGCTGGCATCTATCGCCATGTCTGGCTGACCAAGATGGATCCCGTGCATCTCGGCCGGTGGGAAAGCACCGTGCGGTCGACCGTCGCGGGCGATGCGGCCACGCTCGACCTGGGCACGCTGATCGAGAACGAAGGCGAGCACGCGGTCCAGGCATCGCTCGAGTGGAGCATCACGGATGCTTCCGGCCGCGTGGTGGCGCACGCAGTCGTGCCGGCACAGGCGATTGCGCCGCATGCATCGACGGATTGCCGGACGACGGCACGCATCGACGCACCCACGTTCTGGTCGCCCGACGAGCCGCATCGCTACACGGCGCTGGTCAAGGTCATCGTCGATGGCGCCACGCGCGATGCGGAACAGTTTCCGTTCGGTATCCGCACGGCGGCATTCGATCCCGAGCGCGGCTTCTTCCTCAATGGCAAACCGTTGAAGATCCAGGGCACCTGCAACCATCAGGATCATGCGGGCGTGGGTGCGGCCCTGCCGGATCGCCTGCAAGCGTTCCGCGTGGGTGTGCTGCAGGGCATGGGATGCAATGCGGTGCGCACCTCGCACAACATGCCGACGCCCGAATGGGTCGAGGCCTGCGACCGCATGGGCGTGATGATGATGTGCGAAACGCGGCACATGACGTCGAGCCCGAGCGGCATGCAGCAACTCGACGTCATGCTGAAACGCTATCGCAACTCGCCGTCGATCATCATCTGGTCGATCGGCAACGAGGAATGGCGACTGCAGAAAGGCCCGCTGGAGCAGCAGGGAGAACGAATCAGTGCAGCGATGGTCGAGCGTTGCCACGAGTTGGACCCCACTCGCGTCGTTTCGGCGGCGGTCAATGGCGACAACGAGCAGGGCGTGTCGGATGCGCTCGACATCATCGGCTTCAATTACAACCTGAAGTACCCGGATGCGTTCCACCAGAAGCACCCAACGCGCGCAGTCTATGGGTCGGAAACCTCCAGCGCCATCGCCACGCGCGGCGAATACGTGACCGATCCCAAGCGGAACACGGTCAACAGCTACGACGGCGTGGTGGAATGGGGCGAAACGCCGGAGCAATGGTGGAGCTTCTACGGCAGCCGCGACTGGCTGGCCGGTGGGTTCGCGTGGACGGGCTTTGATTATCGCGGCGAGCCAACACCGTATGGCTGGCCTTCGGTGAATTCACAGTTCGGCATCGTCGATCTGTGCGGCTTTCCCAAGGACTATTACTACTACTACAAGGCCTGGTGGACGAAAGCGCCCAGCCTGCACCTGTTCCCGCACTGGAACTGGTCGGGCAAGGAAGGCCAGCAGATTCCGGTGTGGGTCTATACCAACCTGGACGAAGTCGAGCTGTTGCTCAACGGCAAGAGTCTGGGCATCAAGAAAGTGCCGCGCCTCGGGCACGTGCAATGGGATGTTGCCTACGCGCCCGGGTCGATCGAGGCGCGTGGTCGCAGGAACGGCCAATCCGTGCTGGTCGAGCGCAGGGAAACCACCGGCGTGGCACGCAGGCTGCGGCTGACCGCCGATCGTCAGGAGATCGCCGCCGATAGGCAGGACGTGGCCATGATCACGGTCGATGTACTCGACGAGCACGGTCGGCCGGTGCCGACGGCGAACAACACGATCGCTTTCCGCATTGCTGGTGCGGGCAGGCTGATCGGCGTGGGCAATGGTGACCCCAATTGCCACGAAAGCGACAAGCAGCCGAGACGGTCGCTTTTCAACGGACTGGCGCAAATCATCGTCCAGTCAACAGACAGTCCCGGCAAAATCCGCATCGAGGCGGTTGAAGAGGGTTCGACGGGTCAATCGCTGACCGCGGCTTCATTGACTGTCACGACAAGGAAGGCGGCACCGCGATGGGTGGTCGCGTAGTTCGCTTGCGCACGCTTCAGTCTGTCGCTCGCTTCGCGTCGTCTGCGCCAGAACCGGGTGGTCACAGCCAGATATCCGCCTGGGTAGGTAGCCCAGCAGATGACCCATGTGCAGCGGGCCATTCGCATAAGGCAGAGCGTGGATGAGGAGACGACGACTCATCGCGGCCACGCTGGTGGATGAGCTGCAGGTTATGGCGTGCGCTGCCGTCAGGTCTGGTCGATTCGGCGGTCCCGGCGCACCCGGCATGCCCATAGCAGCAGAGCGACAACGGCCATCGGCAGCCACACCCAAATCAACTCGGACTGAATCGCCAGCCAGCCCCGCGCGCTGAAGAATCGTGCGCCGATCGGCGATACCTCGATCGGCCGCCAGGCAAAAAAAAGCCGCTGCGCATCGATGGGCCACCACAGCGCCACACCGAGTCCGCCGTTGGTGCAGGCATCCAGCAGTGGGTGCGAAACGGCAGCAATGCCGACAAAAAAGAACGCGCGCCATTTCGAAGTTCGCAGCGGCTTGTGCAGCAACGCGGCGATCAGTGCGATCAGCAACGCGAAAGCGATCGAATGCGCGGCGCCGCGATGGCCGAACGCATCCGCATAGGCGATGCCGAATCTGAAACCCAGCACGTCGGCATCCGGAAGCACCGCCGCCACCATGCCTGCGACCAACAATGGGTGGCTGATACGCCGCCTGCCTGCGGCGGCTCCAAGCAGCAGTGGCACGGCAACATGAGTGAAGATCGTGGGCATAGCTGGTGTTAACGAAAGAACTGAAATCGCATGACGATGAGGGTGATCGATGGTGAGGAGAGGTCGGACGTGAGGTTGTTACATAGAAAGCGCGCCGTCGGCGCGCTTTCTATAGTGAGCCAGTAAAAACTACTACTCCTGCCGCTCCCACGTCTGGCTGCGGCCGAGCAGGGCGAAGCCGATGTAGCCGTGCACGTCGAGTTTCATGCCGGCATCGTTGAGCGTCAGCTTCACCTTGTAGATCTTGCCGTTCTTCGGATCGAGGATCTTGCCGCCGTCCCAGACGTCATCGTCCTTGCTGACGCCCCACATGATGGTCATGCCTTCGACCGGCTTGTTCTTGCGCTCGCCATCGCATTTGACGCACAGGGGATGGACACCTTCGCTGGCGATCTCCTCGGGGCTCAGGTTCATCACCTGCAGCACCTTGGCTTCAAGCCGGCCGTTGGACTCGGTGATCTCGATGATCGACTTCGCCTTGCCGCTGACGTCGTCGATCTGTTTCCACTTGCCGACCGGCGTGTCGTGGGCGGCGCATGCGGTACCGGCGCCCAGCAGCAGGCTGGCGGTGATGGCGAATCGGAACAATGGCTTCATGCTGATCTCCCGTACGAAAGCGTATGGAGCGAGCGTGCCGACGGCTGCCTGAGGCGTCAAGCTGCATCGCGCCATGTGCATCGGGAAAGCCGCCCGCCGGATGTCGCAACCATGCGGGCTGGCATAATGGACAGTCCCCGAAACCAACCGAGTCCCCATGACACAGGTGAACGAAGCCCTGGTGCGCCACATTCTCGGCGAACTGATCGACGGTCATGCCGGCGCACCGCTGGTGGAAGCCGTGCGCGCGGTGGGCGTCGACGGGTCACGGGTTTCGGTGGATATCCAGCTGGGTTATCCGGCCGCAGGGGCGCTCGAGGATCTGACCCGGCATGCGCAGCAGGCACTGGAAGCCGATCCAGCGATCGAATCGGCAGCAGTCTCGATCAGCAGTCGCGTCCATGTGCACAAGGTGCAGGGCACGCTGGGGCCGTTGCCCAACGTGAAGAACATCATCGTGGTCGCCTCCGGCAAGGGCGGCGTGGGCAAGTCCACGGTGTCGGCCAACCTGGCGCTGGCGTTGCTGGCCGAGGGTGCGAAAGTCGGTGTGCTGGATGCCGACATCTACGGCCCCAGCCAGCCGCGCATGCTCGGAATCAGCGGCAAACCGGAATCGCCTGACGGCAAGACCATCATCCCGATGCAGGCGCATGGCCTGTCGGTAATGTCGATCGGTTTTCTGGTCGAAGAGGACACGCCGATGATCTGGCGCGGCCCGATGGTGACCCAGGCGATGATGCAGCTGCTCACCGACACGCGCTGGGAGCAGCTGGACTATCTGATCGTCGACCTGCCGCCGGGCACGGGCGACATCCAGCTCACGCTGTCGCAGAAGGTGCCGGTGGCTGGCGCGGTGATCGTCACCACGCCGCAGGACATCGCCCTGCTGGATGCGCGCAAGGCGCTGAAGATGTTCGAGAAGGTCGAGGTGCCGGTGCTGGGCATCGTGGAGAACATGGCCACGCATGTCTGTTCGAACTGCGGGCATGAGGAACACATCTTCGGCGAAGGCGGTGGCGAACGGATGGCAACGCAGTACGGCGTGCCGTACCTTGGCTCTCTGCCACTGGATATCCGCATCCGCGAAAATGTCGACGACGGCCGTCCCACGGTGGTGGCGATCCCCGATTCGGAACTCGCTGCGCGCTATCGGGAGATCGCACGCAATGTCGCCGGGCGCCTGTCACGGCAGCCGCGCAACAAGTCGCTTGGGCTTGGCAAGATCGTGGTGCAGGGTGCACCCGGGGCAGGATGAAACAACGCGTTCTGTGCCTGTCCGGCAGTCTGCGTCGCAACTCGGGCAACACGGCGTTGCTGCGCGCGGCCATCCGGCTAGCGCATGACTCACTCGAGCTGGATTTGTACGAAGGACTGGGCCGGTTGCCGGCCTTCAATCCCGACGACGAAGTTGATCCGCTGCCTGCGTCGGTGCAGGTGCTGCGCGGCGCGGTCGGCCGCAGCGATGCATTGCTGATTGCCTGCCCCGAATACGCGCACGGCATCCCCGGTGCCTTCAAGAACCTGCTCGACTGGCTGGTCGGCAGCCTGGAGTTTCCCGGCAAGCCGGTGGTGCTGGTGAACGCCTCGGCGCGTGGCTCGATGCATGCCCAGGCGGCATTGCGTGAAGTGTTGCAGACGATGTCGGCGCGGATGCTGGATTCGGCCTGTTCCACGATTCCGCTGCCCGGTGTGGGTGCGACGAGTCGGCGGTGCTGGCCAGTGAGGCGGCCCGCGACTCGCTGCGCGGCGTGCTCGATGCGATCACCGCGGCGTTGCCGACGCGATGATCCAGGAGGCTTGCGCCAGTGTGACGGGGCAACATGGTATTTTGAACAGCTTCGGCCAGGCGCCTGCCTGTGTCGCGTCCGATACGAAGACTGGAGTGCGCGTGAGCATCAAACCCGACAAGTGGATCCGCCGGATGGCCGAACAGCACGGCATGATCGAGCCGTTCGAACCAGGCCAGGTCAAGCTGCGCGACGGTCGCAAGCTGGTCTCGTACGGTACGTCGAGCTATGGCTACGACGTGCGCTGTGCCAACGAGTTCAAGATCTTCACCAATATCAACTCGACCATCGTCGATCCCAAGAACTTCGACGAGGGCAGCTTTGTCGACATCAAGTCCGAGGTCTGCATCATCCCGCCCAATTCGTTCGCGCTGGCGCGCACGGTCGAGTACTTCCGCATACCGCGCAAGGTGCTCACCATCTGCCTGGGCAAGAGCACGTATGCGCGCTGCGGGATCATCGTCAACGTGACGCCGCTGGAACCGGAGTGGGAAGGTCATGTGACGCTGGAATTCTCCAACACCACGCCACTTCCCGCACGAATTTACGCCAACGAGGGCGTGGCGCAGATGCTGTTTCTCGAGTCCGATGAGGAATGCGAGACGAGCTACAAGGATCGCGGCGGCAAATATCAGGGTCAGCAGGGCGTCACGCTGCCGCGAACCTAGTGGAACGAGCGCCGGCTGAACAGCGTCGGCAGTGATCGTTCCGGGCCGTCCACTCCGGCGTTACACTTCGCCGACAGATTCGATACTGATGAACCGACCGATGTCCATGGAGATCCACATGATCCGTTTTTCCACTTTGTTTACGCGTGTCGCGGCCGCCCTCGCGCTGGGCAGTGTGCTGGTGCTTGCCGGCTGCCATCGCGGCGGAACGAAGGACAACATCGCGGCCAGCGAGCAAGGCAAGTACGACACCACCATCCAGGCCTACAAGAGCGGCCAGTTCCTGGTGGATGGCGGCGTGCTGTCGGCCCTCGACGTGGGTAGTCATTTCGCCTATCTGAAAGACCAGGGCAAACTGCCCAAGACGGTGCTGCTGGTGCCCAGCGACGATTCGAAGATCCGCAAGCAGCACCTGCAGTACATGGCGCGTCTGGAACTCGACTACGGTTTTGCCGTGTACTACGACGACGGTGGCACGCTGAAGCAGATCAATCCGCTGGAGACCAAGGCGCGCAAGCTCGAGGACTACCACGCACCGTCTGCCATGCCCGATGAAATGAAGGGCAAGGATGCGGCTGGAAGCAGCGCGGTCGAGCAGGCCGGCGACCGGCAGCAACAGCAGCACTAGCCATCCAGTGCCTGAGACAAAAAGCCCGCGTAGTGATACGCGGGCTTTTGCTTGTGCGCGAAAGGAAATGGTCTACGTCGTCAGCATCTTGCGCAGTTGCGCGATCAGCGCTTCACGGCGGGATGATGCGTACGCCGTGGCTTTGCCGTGTCCCCACACCGGACCGGGCCAGGCGGCATCACCGGTGTTGCGCGCGATCACATGCACGTGCAGCTGCCGCACGATATTGCCCAGCGCGCCGATATTGATTTTTTCGCACGGCACGGCCGCGCGAAGCGCGACAGCGACGTGACTCATTTCGCGCCACAACGTCGCCTGATCCTGATCGGAAAGCTCCGTCACTTCGGTCATGGCACGGCGACGTGGCACCAGCACCAGCCACGCATAGCGCGCGTCGTCGGTCAGCAGTACGTCGCACAGCGACAACGAAACGACCAGGCGCGTATCGGCGGCCAGCCGCGGATCGAGCGCGAACTCGGCACTGTTCATGCGTCCACCAGGGAATGCTGAAAGAAACCGAGCGTGCGTTGCAGCGCGAGCCTGGCACTGGCCTCGTCGTACTGCGCGCCCACGTCGCGGTTGAAGCCATGATCGGCGGGGTAGGTAAAGGTCTCCATCTGCGGCAGCAGCTCGCGATGTCTGGCGACGACCTCCGGCGTGATGTGCTTGTCCCTTTCGCCGAAATGGAACATCACCGGCGCCTTCGGCGTCTCGTGCAGGAAGGGAACATTGCGTGCACCGTAATAGCTCACCGACGGCATGCCCAGACGCAGCGCGGCGAGCAACGCCACCGTCCCACCCCAGCAATAGCCAACCGTGCCGATCTTTCCGGATGATGCGATCGATTCCGCCGCGCTGGCGACGTCTTCCACAGCGCGTTCCAGCCCCAGCTCGGTGACCAGTTGCTGGCCACGCCTGAAGCCCGCATCGTCGTAATCAAGCTCCACGTTGGCCTCGAGGTGATCGAAAAACGCCGGCGCAATCGCGGTATAGCCTTGTTCGGCAAAGCCATCCACCACCCGTCGCATGTGGGCGTTGACGCCGAAAATCTCCTGGATCACCACGATGCCGGCCCTAGGCCGACCCTGCGGCTGCGCCAGATAGGCGCCGATGCACTGGGTACGCGTGGTCGGGATGCTGATGTGCTGGCCCATGGGGATTCTCGCGGATTCGGAAGCTGTCGATCTTAGCCGCCCCGGCGTCAATGCCTCGCTCACGTATAATCGTCGGTTTCGCGCCTGCTCTTGCGCACTTCCCACGGTATCCAGACCCCATGTCCCAGGCGGCACACAAGATCGGTTTCGTCAGCCTCGGCTGCCCCAAGGCGCTGGTCGATTCGGAGCGGATCCTGACCCAGCTCAAGGTCGAGGGCTACCAGATCGTACCCAGCTACGGCGAAGCCGATGCGGTGGTGGTGAACACCTGCGGCTTCATCGACTCGGCAGTGCAGGAGTCGCTGGATTCGATCGGCACCGCCCTGCACGAGAACGGCAAGGTCATCGTCACCGGCTGCCTGGGCAAGCGCGAAAGCCTGATCCGCGAAGCGTATCCGGATGTGCTGTCGATCAGCGGGCCGCAGGACTATGCCAGCGTGATGAACGCCGTGCACAGCGCACTGCCGCCACAGCGCAACCGGTTCCTCGACATCGTGCCGGACATCGGCGTCAAGCTGACGCCGAAGCACTATGCCTATCTGAAAATCTCCGAAGGCTGCAACCATCGCTGCAGCTTCTGCATCATCCCGTCGATGCGCGGCAACCTGGTGTCGCGTCCGGTCGATGACGTGCTGCTGGAAGCCGAACGCCTGGTCAAGGGCGGCGTGAAGGAACTGCTGGTGATCTCGCAGGACACCAGCGCTTATGGCGTGGACATGAAATACGCCGAACGCGAATGGCGCGGCAAGGCGTATCGCACGCGCATGACCGAACTGTGCGAAGGCCTGTCCGAGCTCGGCGTATGGTCGCGGCTGCACTACGTGTACCCGTATCCGCACGTGGACGAAGTGATGCCGCTGATGGCATCGGGCAAGTTGCTGCCGTATCTGGACATCCCGTTCCAGCATGCCAGTCCGCGCATCCTCAAGTTGATGAAGCGGCCCGGCAACATCGACCGCACCCTGGAACGCATCCAGAACTGGCGCAGGCAGGTACCGGATCTGACCATCCGCAGCACGTTCATCGTCGGTTTCCCCGGCGAAACCGATGCGGAATTCGAGCTGCTGCTGGATTTTCTGCGCGAGGCCGAGCTCGATCGGGTCGGCGCGTTCGCGTATTCGCCGGTCGATGGAGCGAAGGCCAATGAACTGCCCGATCCTGTGTCGGAGGAGTTGAAGGAAGACCGGCTGGAGCAGTTCATGCTGGTGCAGGCGGAGATATCCGCCGCCAAGCTGCAGCGCAAGATCGGTCGCACGATCACGGTTCTGGTCGACGAGGCGAACGAGGCCGGGGCGGTCGCCCGATCTGCCGCCGATGCACCGGAGATCGACGGCAGCGTGATCATCGCCGATGGCCGGAAACTCAAGCCGGGCCAGTTCGTCGACGTGGTGATCGAAGGTGCCGGGGAACACGACCTGCACGCCCGCCTCGCCGGCTGAGCGATGCGCTACCACGCGCCAGCGCGCGATGCGCTCGATCCGGCCGTGTTCGACCGGATGCCGCTGGCGGCCTGGCGCGAATACGGCGCCTTGATCGAAGGCCGCGACTGGCCGTTGCTCGATGAACTCAACGACCGCCTGCCGTCCGATGCGGACTATCGCTTCACCGCGCAGACGCCAGCCTTGCTCGGCGACGGCCTGCACTACGAGCGGCGCATCGCTGAACTGGGCGAGATCGCCACCCGTGAACACAACTGGCACGATCTGCTCAATGCACTCGTGTGGTTGCGCTATCCGTCGATCAAGCGTGCGCTGAACCAGCGCCAGGTCGCGGAGGTCGCCCGCATCGGGCCGAAGCTGCGCTCGCGATCGCAATACGCGTTGACCCATTTCGACGAGGCCGGCGTCATCGTGATATTGGATGATCCCGCGCTGCTCGCGCTGTGGGATGCGCACGACTGGTACAGCCTGTTCTGGCGCCGGCGACGAGATTGGCTTGATGGATCGATCCGGCTGGAGCTGTTCGGCCATGCCGTGCTGGAACACGCACTCAGTCCGGACACGTTGCTGGTGGGCAAGGCGTTGGTGTTCCATGCAGAACGCGAGGTTGAGCCTGCGCGCGTGCAAGCGCGCTGCGCCAGCGCGATCGCCGCCGGCCGACTGCTGCGCGACCCGCTGGAACTGCGCCCTTTGCCGCTGTCCGGCATTCCGGGCTGGCGTGCCGACAATGAGGACGAGGCATTTCATCGCGGCAACGCCTGCTATCAGCCGCGACGCGCCGGGCGCGAATATCCTGCCGCGTGTAAACTCGCGCAAGTTGCTCCCGCGCGCGATCCCGTATAAACATGGCTGATGGGGCTGGAGGGGGACGACGTTTGAACGACACGATATCGTGGCCACATCGGCCTGTTCGCCACCCGTGCCGTTTCGTCGCGCGGTTGATTTTGACCATGGCGTGGTTCGTCGGCAGCCTGATTGCCGCGCCGGCGCGTGCGCAGGCCGCGCCGATCCATTTCGGCATCCTCCCCATCGGCAGCGCGGCGGAATCGCTGAATCAATGGCGCCCGTTGCTGGATGACCTGCAGCAACAGCTGGGCCGTCCGGTCGAGACCGTTTCGGTGAGCAGTTACAGCGGGCTTTCCAGCGCGATCGGCGCGCAGCGCGTGGATGTCGCCTTCCTCTCGGGCAGGCTTGCGGTGGAGGCGGTGAAGCATCAGCACATGCACGTGTTCGCCCAGTTCGTGCGCAGCGATGGCGCAGCCGGCAATGTCGCGATGCTGGTGGTCCGCAGTGATGGCTCCATCCACTCTGTCGACGACCTGCTGGCAAAACCGGGACACTGGCGCTATGCGCGCAGCGAAGCGTTGTCGGTGACGGGCTACGTGATGCCCGAGGCTTACGTCTTTGCGCCGCACGGCAGGAATTCCGACACTTTTTTCGCCAATGTGCAGGTCGGTGGCCATCAGGCCAATCTGCTGGCTCTGGCCAATCGCGATGCGGATGTTGCCAGCAGCAACAACCCGGACATGGACCTGTTCCGGCGCAGCTTCCCGTCCGAAGCGGCCCAGCTCAGGGTGATCTGGCGCTCCGCACTGATCCCGTCCGGCGTACTGGTGGTGCGCGACGGGCTGGCTCCCGCGCTGCGCCAGCGATTGACCGATTTCATGCTCGGCTACGGCAGCGCGGCCGGTGAGGAAGGCGTCCGCCAACGCCTCCGGCTTGCACGCATTCCCGATCTCGGCGGCTTCGCAGCGCAGAGCAATCACGTGCTGCAACCGTTCGTCGACATGCACTACGCGCTGTTGCGCCAGCAGGCCGAGCATAGCCAATGGGTCAGCCCGCAAGACAAACACGCGAAGCTGGCGCAGATCGAGCAGGACTACCAACAGGATTCCCTGCACTTGCGGCCGTGAGCGTTGCTCCCGAGAGCCGGGTAGTGAGGTCGCCCGCCTCATGACGGCGGTTGTTGCCGCACATCAACTTTGAGCGCTCATCAAGCCGGCTTCGGTTTCAGCCGGGCGGCCATCGGCACCGACCAGTTGTCGGCCCAATGGATGCCGTGGCGCAGGTCTGATCCGCTGTAGACGGCCACGTCGTGGAATCCCGCGCCTTCCATCTCGCGCATGATCGACCATTCGGAAAACAACCGCAACTCGAGGATGCTGCCCGGGCCGCCGTGGAACACCAGATCGTCGAAGTACTGCACCTCACCGGCGCGGGTGGTGTTCTTCAGGCGGAAACCGTCGTCCGCTGCCTGTAATTCATAGTCGTGCAGATCGGGAAAGTGTTCCTGCGTGGGCTGCGGTTCGCCACCGGCGTGGCTGAAGGGTACGGAGAAAATGAACACGCCGCCGGGTTTCAGCAATCGCCTGACATTTTCGAACGCCGTCGACACCGGTGGATTCACGTGCTCGAAGACATCCGTCGCAATGATGAAGTCCAGGGAGCCTTCCATCGCTGCGTCGATGCGGGTGATGTCCAGGTGCGGCTCACGGTGATAAAACGTGTTGCGATAGTTCATGCGTCGGGCCAGCCGGTCCGCGTAACCCGGCCAGCAGCTCATGCCAATGCCGGCAAGGTGCGGGCTCGCCGGGATTTGCGAAATGCACAGGCTGTGGCCGAAAAGTTCGCTGGTGAGAATCTGCACGATGCAGCGCAGCCGGACGCTGGAACTGCATTTGCTGCAGGTGGCTGCCTCGCGTGTCAGCTGACCGAGTACGGCCTGGTTTTCGCGATCGCAGATATTGCAACGGAACACGATCGGTTCATCGGGGACGTATCTCATGTCATACCACCAGGTTAGGTTCCATCGGATGGTGGGCGTCGATTCGTGCAGCTCAGTGTCACTAGGGCCGTGATGATGAATAGCGCATTGGCTACGCTGGTTATCATATGTCAGTCTTTTGGCGGCGGCAGCACAAGAAAGGCGTCAGAGCTATCTACCCGAACAAAAATTCACGCCGACTATCCATATTCCACTCCTACCACCACAAATCGCGCTGCTCCTGCCGGCAACTCCGCCGCAAACTCGTCGTCCACACGCTTCTTCAATACCGCTCTTGCCAATGGCGAGTCGATGCTGATCCAGCCGAGGCGGGCGTCGGTTTCGTCGGGGCCGACAA
>JBDTZX010000403.1:0-4520 GCA_040004895.1 Rhodanobacter sp.
CGTTGATGTGCGCCTGACTGCCCAATCCGCGCAGCGAATCCGCCAACGTCTGCGCAGGCAAGTGAAACTCGTACGTCACTTGCGCATACACGGCAATCGGCGCGGCAAGAGTGCCCAACAGCAACCCGCCTTCAACCACTTGCTTAATCGACATCCTCATAGGTCCATGCCCCCTCGGCTATGGTGCAACGTTAGTGATCCCCTCCTCCATCTAGACGACTGACACAGCCGATTCGGACATCGAATTGACATTGAGTCGAAGCCGGATTGCCATTTTGTTTGCGATGACCGCCGCGTTGCGCCGGAGTAGCCGAAGCCCCCCGGTTGCCGGGAGGCGAATGTCAACGTTCGAGCACGATGGTGCGGCCCGCATGCCGGAGGTGCAGGTCGTGCAGGCTTGCCACTGCCGAAGCGAGCTCCACCGGATCGTGCGCCGAGAACACACCGGAGACGCGCAATGTTGCGAGCGCCGGGTCGGCGATGCGGATGGGGGGGCCACCGTAGTGGCTGAGTTCGGCCACCGCATCGGCCAACGTGATGTCGTCGAAATGCACTTGCCCGTGCTGCCACGCCAGGGCCTGATCGACGTCCGGTCGATCCAGCACGTGCGCGCCGTCGGCTTGAATGGTCAGTCGATCGCCTGGTGTCAGCACGGTCGATGGCACGGCCGCTCCCTGCGCAGTGGGCTGCGACCCGACCCACACCGTGCCCTCCAGCAGGGTCACGGCAATGCTCCGCGAATAATGGCTCACGTCGAATACGGTGCCGAGGTCCACGACTTGTGCTTTGCCCGTCTGCACAACGAACGGTCGTTGCGGGTTATGCACGACATGAAACAGCGCCTCGCCACGTTCGAGCACAACCCGTCGTTCGTTTTCGCTGTAGTCGACGATCATCCTGGTATCGGTATTGAGCGTGACGCGGGTGTGGTCATCGAGATCGATGGTGCGTTGCGCACCGACGGCCGTTTGGTATGTCTGTTTGGCGGGTGGCAGCATACGAACGACACCCACCACCAAGAGCGCCAGCACAACGCATGCCGGCACAACCACCCACGGTATGCGCCGCGCGCGACGGCGCGCGGCAGCGCGCGGCGGATGCGCGGGCGCAACCGCACCCGGAAGCAATTCCCATACGTCGTTGACGCGCGTGAACGCGCGCGCATTCACAGGGCTGGCGGACAGCCATTCCTTGAACGCCGCCTCGACCGCCGGGGTACGCCCGGAATCCTGCAGGCGCGTGAGCCACGCGGAAGCCTCGGCCAGGCTCAATTCGTCGATGACATCATATGTAGTCAATTTCATGTTTCCCCCATCCACTGGGTCAAGAACAGGAGTGCGCGAGCCACGCGCTTCTCCACGGCCGCGACGCTGAGGTTCTCACGCTCGGCGATCTGCGCCGCGGTCAGACCGTCGAGTCGTTTGGCGAGCAGACAACGTCGCGTCTGCGGATCGAGCCGTTGCAAGCCGGAGCCGGCACGGCGCAGGCGTTCCTGCGAAAGCAACAGGTCCTCGGGCAGCGGTGCCGCATCGGCGAGACTGAGGATGTCGAATCCCTCGTCATCGACCGGCACGCGCGCGCGATGCCGCGCCCGGTCGCGGCTCAGATTCACCGCAGTCGTCACCAGGAAGGCCTCCTGCGAGCGTATTTCATGCTTGCGGGTGTAGGTTTCGAGGCGCACGAACGCCTCCTGGACCAGATCATCGGCATCCTGGGGCGCCACGCCGCGGCGCAGAACCACGGCGCGTACCTTGCGCAGCATGGTTGAAAGGTTGCTCACGTCATCCAAACGCCTCGATTTTTCGTTCCGCTCACCCTTATAGACGTTTCACGGGACGAATCCGGACATGTCAGTCAAGGAAATCATGTGACATGGCGCGTTGCAACGGAGGGTGCTTTCGTCAATCCCTCTGCCAAATCCCGCTTCCGCGTCGATTCCGCCGGAACCTTGGCGAGCAAACTTTACTGGTCGGTGTGTGCAAACTTTGCCTGTATGCGGCGTGAGTCAAGGTAGTTGTCGTGTCGTCAATTATGCCGAGATCTTCATTGGTGGTCGTTCCGGATTCAGATAGACGTCATTGGCGAGATGCCAGGCGCGCGCTTGCCGCGACCAGCGCGCCGGATGTCGTTGGCGCGCTTTGGTGTAGAGCTCGGCACGTGCAGCCGGCAGTTGTTCGGCTTTGCCCGTGGGTACTCCCTTGGCGTGACGTAGTTCAGTGCGCTATGACGGTGCCCGTGGTTATACCAAGCGACGAAGCGATTGACCCACAAACGGGCTTCGTCGAGCGTGTCGAAGGGACACTCCGGCCATAGCGGGCAGTACTTCGCGGCGCGGAACGGCGCCTCGGCGTACGCGTTGTCGTTACTCACCCGTGGGCGGCTAAACGACGAGGCGACGCCGAGCTCATGAAGCGTCGCCAGCATGACGGCGCCTTTCATCGCTGAGCCATTGTCTGAGTGCACCACCAGTGGTTGACCGGTCGTACGCTCTCGCAGACAGGCCTTTCGGATCAGAGTGCTGGCATGGTCGGCTGTTTCGCACGCGTGCATTTCGTTTGCCACGAGCAGTCGACTGTGGATGTCTTTGACCATGTACCAGTAGAAGTAGCGACCTTTGATGGTGCTGGGCAACCAGCTACGCGTCGATTTGGTGAACCAGCGCGCGAACAAATCCAACCCGCTCGGCGAGAAGTTCAACTACGCGGAGGAGTTCAAAAAGCTCGACTACAAAGTGCTGAAGGCAGATCTGGTCAAGCTCATGACAGACAGCCAGGACTGGTGGCCGGCCGACTTCGGTCACTACGGTCCGCAAATGGTGCGTATGGCGTGGCACTCCGCCGGCACCTACCGTACGTTGGACGGCCGCGGCGGTGGCGGGCGCGGTCAGCAGCGCTTTCACCACTGAACTTCTGGCCCGACAACGTCAACATCGACAAATCCCGTCGATTGCTGTGGCCTGCCATGAACTATCGCGAAAGGCTCCTCTCGTGCACTCTAAACACCCACGGCTATCGTTCGTGAACGACTGCTTTGCAGCAATCCAGTCGAAAAGGTGAATGCCTGGTCGTGGCCGAAGTCAGACACTTACTAGGCAACAACACCCGGCTCCTGCACCCGCAGCGTGCACAGCCCCGCCACGATCAAACTCGCGCCGCCCAGTGCCAGCGCATAGATCGGCTGGCCGTGGAAAAACAGTTTCAGCAGCAGCCCCAGCACGCTGGCGGCGAGCAGTTGCGGGATCACGATGAAGAAATTGAAGATGCCCATGTAGATGCCCATCTTCGCGGCGGGCAGATTGTCGGAGAGCAGGGCGTAGGGCAGCGAGAGGATCGAGGCCCAGGCGAAGCCGACGCCGACCATCGAGGCGATCAGCCAGCGCGGATCGCGGATGAGCAGGAACGAGAGCAAACCCAGTCCGCCCAGCCACAGGTTGATCAGATGGCTGATGCGCAAGCCACACGCGCGTACCAGCAGCGGAATGACGATGGCCGCCAGTACGCCCACGCCGTTATAGGTGCCCATCAGCACGCCGGCCCAGTTCGCCCCTTCGTTGTACGCGGCGGAGGTGGTGTCGCTGCTGCCGTAGAAGGTTTGCGAAACAGCCGAGGTGGTGTTGATCCACATCGCGAACATCGCGAACCACGAGAAGAACTGTACCCAGTTGAGTCGTCGCATCGGCTTCGGCATGCCGTACAGGTCGCCCATGATCTGGCGCAACACGCCGTCGCTGCGGGTGAAGCCCAGCCACGCAAACAGCAGGCCGAAAACGACCAGTCCGCCTGCCAGCAGGTACAGCTCCTTCTCCAGCGCGAAGTGGCCGATCAGGCCCAGCAGCAACACGCCGAGGACGAGGAACAGCGCGCCGATCTTCCATGCGCCGGCGACGCTGACGGGTGCTTCCACCACGCGATGGTCGGAGAACGATGCGAGCTGATCGGGCGGGTATTCGCGTGTGCTGAGAATGGTCCACAGCATCGCGGCCAGCAGCATGAAGCCGCCGGCATAGAACGCGTACTTCACCGAGTGCGGCACTTCGCCGGCGGGCGCGGTGTTGGCCACGCCGAAGTGGGTCAGCACATAGGGCAGGAACGAGGCGATCACCGCGCCGACGCCGATGAAGACACTCTGCATTGCGTAGCCCAGCGGGCGCTGCGAGGGTGGCAGCTGATCGCCGACGAAGGCGCGGAACGGCTCCATCGACACGTTGAACGAGGCGTCCATGATCCACAGCAGTCCCGCCGCGATCCACAGCGTGGGCGAGTTGGGCATCGCCAGCAGCGCGATCGTGGCCAGCACCGCGCCGGCGAAGAAGTAGGGGCGCCGGCGGCCGAAGCGGTTCCAGGTGCGGTCGGAGTAGTAGCCGATGATCGGCTGCACGATCAGCCCGGTGAGCGGCGCGGCGATCCACAGCACAGGGATCTGATCCACATTCGCGCCGAGCGTCTGGAAGATCCGGCTGACGTTGGCGTTCTGCAGCGCGAAGCCGAACTGGATGCCGAGGAATCCGAAACACATGTTCC
>JBDTZX010000343.1:0-15254 GCA_040004895.1 Rhodanobacter sp.
GGTTCCAGCATGCGTCCGCTGCCGACGTCCCCGCAGGCCTGGTCGCCGGCTGCCGGCCCGAGCAGTTGGACCCCGCGCTGGCACAGCGTGGCGACATTCGCCTGCACCGCCGCGTGTGCCCACATTTGCTGGTTCATTGCAGGCGCCAGGTACAACGGCGCCGCGCTGGCCAGACAAAGCGTGGTCAGCAGGTCGTCGGCCAGGCCATGGGCGAGACGTCCAATCAGGTCGGCGCTGGCCGGTGCGACCAGGATGCGCTCCGCCCAGCGCGCCAGTTCGATGTGACCCATCGCCGCTTCGGCCTGCGCGTCCCACAGACTGACCCGCACTGCCTGCCCCGACAACGCCTGAAACGTGGTCGGACTGACGAAATGTGTGGCAGCTTCCGTCATCACCACGCGTACTTCGGCATCGAGATCACGCAGGCGGCGAATCAATTCGCACGACTTGTAGGCAGCGATGCCGCCTGACACTCCCAGCAGGATGCGGCGTTGGGCAAGACTCATGTAAGGCGGGCCTGACAATCGGGCAGACAGGTAGCTTACCGGATTCGCCCCGCCCAGCCGCTGCCGGAAATCACCTTCAACGGACAGGCTGCCAGCATGAGTATCCGCGACTGGCCCGAAGGCGAACGTCCCCGCGAAAAGCTGCTGGCGCGGGGCAGCGCTGCACTATCCGACGCGGAACTGCTGGCAGTGCTTCTCGGCAGTGGCAGCCGCGGCAAGGACGCGCTGGCGCTTGGCCGCGAACTGTTGATGGCCGCCGGCAGTCTGGGGGCTCTGCTCAGTCGGCCGGAACAGCAGATCCGCGCGGGCGGTCTGGGCCCGGCCAAGCGCGCGCGCATTGCCGCGGCGCTGGAACTGGCGCGGCGCAGCCTTGCCGAGGAACTGCAGCAACGGCAGAGTCTGGGCAATCCGCGCGACAGCGGCGACTATCTGCGCGCCCGGCTTCGCCATCTGCCGTATGAAGTGTTTGGTTGCCTGTATCTGGACAACCGGCATCGCGTCCTCGCCTTCGAGGAGCTGTTCCGCGGCACCGTCGACGGTGCCAGCGTGCACCCGCGCGAGGTGGTGCGGGCCTGCCTCCAGCACAATGCCTGCGCCGTGATCTTTGCGCACAATCATCCCTCCGGCGTAGCCGAGCCGAGCGCGGCGGATCGGGCGATCACCCATGAACTGCGCGATGCATTGCAGCTGGTAGGCGTGCGTGTACTCGATCACCTGGTCATCGGCAGCGGTGAGCCGGTCTCGATGGCGGCCCGCGGCCTGCTCTGACCTTCTCCTTCCGGCACAAAAAACGGCGTGGGACGAGCCCACGCCGCGAGGCCGATTTGGGAGTGGAGAGAGCGGCGTCTCCGATTGCCTCGTCATGGAGGGGAGTCATGTCAGGGCTGCGCAAGTATCGCGACGCCACATGACAGGGTCGTGACGCATCCATGCGCGAAACCAGGCTCTGTCAGGGCACAAAAACTTATGCACAAACCGGGAATAGGCCACTTGGCGACCCTATCGCTCCTCGCGTGGCAAGTTGACGTTATAACATATTGATAAATAGCTATTTTATCTTGCGATCTTGCACAACACTCTTTATTCCCTTGGCTGCAACCAAGTCCGCCAGCGCGTTCCCCACAGAGTTATCCACATGCAAGACCGCGTCGCGCGGCCGCTACGCCAACGTCTTCGATGAGCGGCACAGCGCAATGCCACAGGAGGTCTCTGTTAGAATTTCCGGTTCCATCGCCCATCGACCCCCTCCGTGAAAGCACAGCTGCGTGAACTGGTTCTGCAAGCCGTCGGCGCTCTGCAAAACGATGCCATCCTGCCCACCGATCTCGTGTTGCCCGACTTCGTGATCGAACGGGCACGCAGCCGCGAACACGGCGACTTTGCCTGCAATATCGCCATGCTGCTGTCCAAACCGGCACGCAGCAAACCGCGCGAACTGGCGGAAAAACTGGTGACGGTACTGCCTGCGAATTCATTGCTGGCCAAGGTGGACATCGCCGGTCCGGGTTTCATCAATTTTCATCTGACTGCTGCAGCGCATCACGCCGAAGTGCACCGCATCCTTGAGCAGGGCGATGTCTACGGACGCAGCGCCATCGGTGCCGGCAGGATGGTCGGCGTGGAATTCGTCTCCGCCAACCCGACCGGTCCGCTGCACGTCGGTCACGGCCGCGGCGCGGCCATCGGTGATTGCCTGAGCCGACTGCTGGACGCTACCGGCTGGAATGTCAGACGCGAGTTCTACTACAACGATGCCGGCGTACAGATCGCCAATCTGGCGATTTCGGTGCAGGCGCGCGCGCGCGGCGTGACCCCGGACGACAGCGGCTGGCCGGAAAGTGGTTATCGCGGCGACTACATCGCCGAGGTGGCGCGCGCATATCTCGATCGCGAGTCGGTGGCTGCCGATGGGCAGATGGTGACCGGCGCCGGCGATGTGGACGATCTCGACGCGATCCGCCATTTCGCGGTGGCCAGCCTGCGCCATGAACAGGATCTGGATCTGCAGGCCTTCGGCGTGAGCTTCGACGTGTACTTTCTCGAATCCTCGCTTTACAGCGACGGCAAGGTCGAGGAGACCGTCCGTGCGCTGGTCGCCCACGGCCACACTTACGAGCAGGATGGCGCGCTGTGGCTGCGCTCGACCGACTACGGCGACGACAAGGACCGCGTGATGCGCAAGTCCGACGGCAGCTACACGTATTTCGTGCCGGACGTCGCCTATCACCTGAGCAAATGGCAGCGTGGCTACGAACGCGCCGTCACCGTGCTGGGCTCCGACCATCACGGCACACTGAGCCGGGTGAAAGCCGGCCTGCAGGCGCTCGATGCCGGCATTCCCAAGGCCTGGCCAGACTACGTGCTGCACCAGATGATCACGGTGATGCGCGGCGGCGAAGAAGTGAAGATCTCCAAGCGTGCGGGCAGCTATGTCACCTTGCGTGATCTGATCGACGAGGTCGGTCGCGATGCCACGCGCTATTTCCTGATCGCGCGCAAGTCGGATTCACAATTGGTGTTCGACATCGATCTGGCGCGCTCGCAAAGCAACGACAACCCGGTCTATTACATCCAGTACGCCCATGCGCGCGTATGCAGCGTGCTGCGCCAGGCCGGCGAAAAAGGCTTCGTCGTCGATCTGGATCAAGGTCTTGAACAACTGGCCCGGCTGGACAACGAGCATGAGCAGATCCTGCTCGTCGAACTGTCGAAATATCCCGAACTCGTCGAGGCGGCCGCCACCCATCTGGAGCCGCATCTGATCGCCACCTGGTTGCGCGAGCTGGCCAATGCGTTCCACACCTATTACAACTCGCACCAGTTCCTGGTCGAGGATGCCGCACTGCGCAATGCGCGGCTGGCGCTGGTGGTGGCGACGCGGCAGATATTGAAAAATGGACTGGAATTGCTGGGCCTGAGCGCCCCGGAGAGCATGTAATGGCAGCACGCAAGGGCAAGGGCCGACAGGCCGTGCGCAACAGCAGTGGCGGATTCCCCGGCTGGGGTTACGCGGTCATCGGTATCCTGATCGGCGCCATCCTGATGGCGGTGATGATGCGCGGTGACCTGCTGACCGGTCTGGGCAAGCCGAGCGTACCGCAGGCGAACCCTCAGGCCACGGCGCAGCACGGCAGCGACCCCGGCGTGCTCGAACCGGCCAGTGGCGAGAGTGTGCCGAAGAAGCCGCAGTACGATTTTTATTCGGTTCTGTCGGAGAAGGAAGTACGCATTCCGGACGCGGAAATCAGTGCGCAGGCGCGCGCCGAGCAACAGCAGAAGCAGCTGGCCGCACAACAGCTGGCCCAGCAGCAGGCAGTGCAGCCGGTGGCCACGCCGGCGAAAACGCCCGCTGCGGTCAGCGAAAACATCACCGCCGCGCCGGCCAATGCGGTGGCGGCGCCCACTGGCGGCAGCGGCTATCTGCTGCAGGTGGGTGCATTCCCGAATTCGGCGGATGCGGAAACCCTGAAGGCCAAACTTGCCATGCAGGGATTCGTCGCCAATGTGCAGTCGGTGAACATCGGCGGCCAAGCCTACAACCGTGTGCGGCTGGGCCCGTTCCGTTCGGCGACCGATCTTGAGTCGACCAAGCAGCGGCTGGCCTCGGCCGGCATCAATGCGATTGCGCTTAAGGAGGGCAAGTAATCGGAAGGTGCATTTCCAGGAGGCCGCATATGCGGCCTCTTGTTTGGACGGCCAATCATGCCGCGTCAATTGACGCTATGCTGATGCTTCAACGTCCGCCGGAATTGCCATGAAACGACTGCTCGTGCTGCTCAGCCTGCTGTTTGCCGTCAACATCTTTGCCACCGACCTGCCGTATGACACTGCCGCCAACGCCCATGCGGATGTCAGCCATGCGCTGGCCAGGGCCAAAACCACCCATACACCGGTTCTGCTGATCTTCGGCGCCAACTGGTGCGAGGACTGTCGCTCGCTCAACGGTGCACTGAAAACCGGCAAGAACGCCGAGTTGATGAAGCGCGAGTTTCAGGTGGTGAAAATCGACGTGGGCAACTTTGACCACAACCTCGATATCGCCAACCGTTACGGCGATCCAATCAAGAAAGGCATTCCCGCCGCGGTGATCGTCTCGCCGGACGGCAAGCTGCTGTACTCCACGCGCGCTGGCGAATTGTCGAACGCGCGTCGAATGAATGCGGACGGTGTCTACGGTTTCTTCAAGCAGGCGCTTGAGACCGCGAAAGCCGGCAGCTGATTGAGTACCGCGTGATCCGGCCCGCCGTCATCACGCGGGACGCTTGAGTCGGATCAGCGCGGAGATGTCGTCGTCGCCGTAGCCCTGGCTCATCAGCTCGGCATAGTCGGCCAGCGAACGTTCGACCACCCCGGTCGCGCTGCCGGCCTGTTGCGCCATGCCGCGTACGATGGCGAGATCCTTGTGCAGAAGCGCCAGCTTGAAGCCGACGGCGAATTCATTCTTCAGCATGCTCGCGCCGCGCTTGTCGAGAAACCAGTTGCCGGCCGCACCGGCACTGAGCGTCGGAATCAGCCGTTGCGGGTCGAGGCCGAGCGCCTCGCCCAGGGCAAGCCCTTCGCATACCGCCTGCGCAATGCCAGCCACCAGCACCTGATTGACCGCCTTGGTCGCCTGGCCCGCACCGGTCGCGCCAAGATGCGTGACGCGCAATGCATATGCCTCCAGTACGGGGCGCGCGCGCTCGAGCACGTCGGCATCACCGCCGACCATCACCGACAGTTTGCCGTTCTTCGCCCCTTCCACACCGCCCGACACCGGTGCGTCGAGAAACCCGGCGCCCACTCTGGCCAGTTGGGCTGCAGCCTGTCTGGCCGTGTCGGGTGCCACCGTGGAATGATCGATCACGATCGCGCCGCGCTGCAGGTGCGGCGCCAGTGCCTCGACGGTCGACAGCACGTCGGCATCGGCCGTCACGCATAACACGATCACGTCGCACTGGTTGGCCAGCTCGGCCAGTGTGGCCGGCGCATGAACGCCCAGATGCTGCGCCAGCGCAATGGCTTTCGCAGCGGTGCGATTGGACAACGCGGCGAGCAGTCCGCGCTGACGCAGATGGGTGGCCATCGGGGCACCCATCGCGCCGAGACCGATGAAACCTGCCTTGATGGTCATGCATTTATCCGTCAGTGAAAAGTTGTTCTGCCGTGCCGCAATGTCGCGCATCGCGAGCTACTGCATGTGCCAGCCGTGACTGACCACGAACGATTGCCCGGTCAGAGCAGCCGACGGAAACGTGGCCAGGTACAGCGCGGTCTGCGCGATGTCCTCCACGGTGGTGAACTCGCCATCGACGGTGGTGGCCAGCATCACCTTGCTGACCACTTCGGCCTCGCTCAGGCCCAGCTCCTTTGCCTGTTCGGGAATCTGCCTGTCGACCAGCGGCGTGCGCACGAAGCCCGGACAGATCATGTGCGATCGCACGCGGTGTTCGGCACCTTCCTTGGCCAGCGTGCGTGCCAGACCGAGCAGGCCGTGCTTGGCGGCGACATAGGCCGACTTCAGCCTGGAGGCTTCATGCGAATGCACCGACCCCATGTAGATGACGATGCCGCCGCGACTGTGACCGCTCCCGTCATCCTGGTACATGTGCTGCAACGCGGCCTTGGTGGTGAGGAAGCCGCCGTCCAGATGGATCGCGATCAGCTTCTTCCAGTCGGCGTAGTCGAACTTGTCGATCGGGTTGACGATCTGCACGCCGGCATTGGAGACCAGGATGTCCAGACGTCCGAACCGGGCGACCACCGCGTCGGTACCGGCGTTGACCGCGGCCTCGTCGGTGACGTCCATCGCGATGCCGATCGCCCTGCCGCCGGCCGCATTGATTTCCGCCGCCACCGCATCGGCCGCGACCTGGTTGATGTCGGCGATCGCCACTGCGGCGCCATTCTTTGCGTAGAGCTCAGCGATCGCCTTGCCGATGCCGCTGGCGGCACCGGTGATCAACGCGACCTTGCCGTCGAGACTTGCCATGCACAACTCCTTGCCTGCGGATCTATCCGCGGAATGTCCGGAACGTCAGCCGCCGGTTTCGGAAAGATAGGTGTAGCCGGTCAAGCCGCCATTCAATGCACGATAGAACTGCTCGGCCTGATCGCCTTCGAGACCCGCCGCGGCAATGCGTTCACGATAGGCCTGGCGCAACACCTCGAGATCGTAGCCGACGTAGTCGAGCATGAGGTCGGTGGTGTCGCCGCGGCGCACGTGATCGAAAGTGAAACCGTCCGCGACCATGCGCACATTCACCGCATCGGTATCGCCAAACAGGTTGTGGATGTCGCCGAGTGTTTCCTGATACGCGCCAACCATGAAGATACCGAGCCGATAGCTTTCGCCCTCGCGCAGGGCATGCAGGCGCAGGCTCACGTCCACGCCTTCGCCGTCGACGTAGTGATCGATGCGGCCGTCCGAATCGCAGGTGAGGTCGACGATCACGCCGCGTCGCGTCGGTTCCTCGTCCAACCGCGCGATCGGCGCGATCGGAAAGATCTGTTCGATTGCCCAGATGTCCGGCACGGATTCGAATACCGAGAAATTGACGAAGTACTTGTCCACCAGCTTTTCGTCCAGTTCGTCCAGCGCCTGCCGGTGCGAACGCTCGGCCGGCAGCAGCCGCAGGCGCACTGCCGCGGCAATCGCGTAGTACATCTCGTCCAGCTGCGCGCGATCGGCCAGCGCCAACTGGCCCAGCGCGTACAGCGTCTGCCCTTCCTGCAGGTGGTGCTGCGCCTCGTGGAACAACTCCAATGGCGGACGCACGTCGAGTTCCGCGTGCACTTCGCGCAGGTGCCGCAAGACCAGTGGCTCGTCGTCGCGCGGCGGCGGAATCGCACCGGTCGGTACCGGCTCGACTTCGGTGACGTTGACCACCAGCACGGCATGATGGGCGGTCATCGCGCGACCGGCCTCGGTGAGGATGTGCGGCGCTTCCAGTCCCTCCGCTTCGACTGCCTCGGCCAGCGACTGCACGATAGTGGTGGCGTACTGCTCGATCGAATAGTTGATCGAGTTGTGGCTGCGTGACCGCGAGCCCTCATAGTCCACGCCGAGGCCACCGCCGACGTCGACGATCTCCAGCGGCACGCCCATCGCCTTCAGTTCGACGAAATAACGCGTGGCCTCGCGCATGCCGTTGGCGATATCGCGCACGTTGGAAATCTGCGAGCCCATGTGGAAGTGCTGCAGCCTCAGCGTGTGCTTGAGGCCGGCCGCGTCGAGCCGTTTGATCAGCGTCAGCAACTGATTCGGCGACAGCCCGAACTTGCCCTTGTCGCCACCGGTGTTCTGCCATTTGCCGGCGCCGATCGAGGCCAGCCGTACGCGCACGCCGAGCAGCGGCTCCACCTGCAGTGCCTTGGCTTCGGCGAACACGTGTTCCAGCTCGGACAGCTTCTCGATCACGATGAACACACGCAGGCCGAGCTTCAGCCCGATCAGCGCGAGGCGGATGTATTCGCGATCCTTGTAGCCGTTGCAGATCACGATGGAACCGGGTCGCGCCATCGCCAGTACCGCCATCAACTCCGGCTTGGAGCCCGCCTCCAGGCCGAAACCGTGGGTGCCGGCGGCTACCAGTTCGCCGGCGACGCCGCGCTGCTGATTCACCTTGATCGGATAGATGGCCGTATAGCCGCCCGCGTAGTTCCACTCGTCGATGGCCTTCGCGAACGCACCCTGCAGCCGCGCGAGGCGGTCGGCGAGGATGTCGGGAAAGCGCACCAGCAACGGCAGCCGCAGGCCGTCGGTACGTGCGCGCTCGACGATCTGCGGCAATGACAGGGCCGGGCCGCGCGGGCCGTGCGGGCGCATCACGATATGCCCGTTGCCGTCGACATCCACGTAGCCATCGCTCCAGTGCGGCACGGCGTAGGTGTGGCGGGCGGTATCGGTGGTCCAGTGAATCGACATCGTTGACTCCTCATGCAACGCATCGGTTGCATCGACGGATGATGTCGTCGCAGCGGCGAGCCTTGACGTTGTTGCTCTTCAGAGCACGAGCCCGAGCGACCGGAAGCCTCGCACGCCGCGGGGCCGATCGGACTTGTCGGCAGCCGCGCGATGCGCGGGTGTTGCCAGGCGGTCATTGTAATGGCCGTCTGTGACGATATGCGCGCCTCGCATCAACCCGCTGGCGGGACGTTCACCGGGCTTGCCGCTACAATTGGCGGTCTTTGCATTCCATCGCGTCTTTGTCAGGATCGTCCGCCATGTCGCAGCAGCTCAGCTGGTTCACCGAAGCCCACCAGGCGTCGGGTTCGTCCATCGGTTTCCGTACCGAGCAACTGCTGCACGCGGAGAAGACCCCGTTTCAGACCATCGAGATCTACCAGACCACCGATTGGGGCAACCTGATGGTGATCGATGGCTGCGTGATGCTGACCACGCGCGACAACTTTCTCTACCACGAGATGATGACCCACCCGGCGCTGTTCACCCATGCGCGCGCCAAGCGCGTGGTGATCATCGGCGGCGGCGACTGCGGCACGCTGCGCGAAGTGCTCAAGCATGAGGAAGTCGAGTCGGCCGTGCAGGTGGAGATCGACGAGCGCGTGACCCGGCTGGCCGAGCAGTATTTCCCGGAACTGTGCGAAGCGAACGGCGATCCGCGCGCCGAGCTGCTGTTCATCGACGGCATCAAGTACATGGCCGAATGCGAACCGGATTCGCTGGACCTGGTGATCGTCGATTCGACCGATCCGGTCGGCCCGGCCGAAGGCCTGTTCAATGCCGCGTTCTACGCCAGTTGCCACAAGGCGCTGCGTCACGGCGGACTGCTGGTGCAGCAGAGTGAATCGCCGATCGCGCATCTGGACCTGATCCGGTCGATGCGCTCGGCGATGCGTACCACCGGTTTCAACGCTGTGCGCACGCTGCCGTTTCCGCAGCCGTGTTACCCGACCGGCTGGTGGAGTTGCACGATGGCACGCAAGGGTGGCGATCTTTCCGGTTTCCGCGAACGCGGTGCACTCGGCAAGAACTTCCCGACCCGGTACTACAACGCCGACATCCACAAGGCGGCGCTGGCGCAACCCGAGTTCATGCGCGAAGCCCTGGGCGAGTGATTGGGCGGACGAGCAGGCCGCCCGCGCCGGTACTCAGAATATCTTGCTGCGTATCCTGGGCAGCAACACCAGCAAAAGCGTCGCGAACGGTCCGAGCAGCAGCGAAACGAAGAACCACAGCAGACCGCTGCGGTTCCTGCCCTGCGCCAGTGCGGCGTTGATCAGCGCCAGCGTGCCCCAGCCGGCGAACCACGGTGCACCGCTGGCAAATGTCGAAAAGTGATCCACTGAGCGTCTCCAGCCTGGACATGGTGAGCGCGCTTTCACGCCAGAACGTTCATCCTAGCAAGCCTTGTCGGCGCTGCCCGTCAACGCGGTCCGCCTGATCAGCCGCGCTTAATGCGCCCGCGTTATGCTCGACGCTTTGCTTTTGGATGAATGCCATGGTGCGTGGACTACGTTTTCTGGTGCTGGCCGGCTCGCTGTCGCTGGCGGCAATGTCGACGATTGCCGGTCAGCACGCGGCTGGCGGCACGACCCCCGTCAAGGCCGACAAGGATCGCGAAAAGGCCCAGCTGGCGTTCCAGCGCGATCTGGTCAGCGTGCTGGCGCCACGCGCCGATCCGCTGCCGTTGCTGGCCGCGGCGCTGCTGGCGCGACCGCTGGAGAACCAGCCCAAAACCAGCAGTTTCCATTCGCTGATCGGGCGCGCGGCAGATGCCGATGGCAGCAATCCCGCGATCAGCTGGGTGCGCCTGGCCGACTGCGACGCCAAGGCCGATGCCTGTCCCAATTCCGCTGCGCTCGAACAACTGCAGAAGCAGGCGCCGGACAACGCCGCGATGTGGCTGCTCAAGCTCGGCGTCGACACTCATGCAATGAAGCAGGACGCGGCACGCGAAGACCTGACCCGGGCCGCCGCCGCCAAGTTGTATGACGACTACACCGGTACCAGCCTGAAGGCACTGTCGGGATCGGTCGGCGTGCTTCCACCACCGGCGGACACGCTGGATCCGGCCAGCACCGCCGGTGCCGCGGGTATGCAGGCGGTGCTGGTTTACGGGCTGGCCAGCACGCAGCCGCAGCCGGGTCTGCAGATCACTGCCAAGCTGTGCGAAAACGCCGCCGGCGACGCCTCGATCAAGACCGATTGCCTGAAGCTGGGACGAACCCTCGAATGGAGTTCCAGCCCGCTGGCGCGATCGCTCGGTCTGCATCTGCGGGAGGTTCTGGCGGATGATCCTTCGCAACAGGAAGACGCCCGTCGCGCCCGCCTCAACCTGATCTGGCAGCTGCAGAATTTCGGCCAGCTGTCGGCCCGCGCCCAAGGCGACGCGGCCGTGGCACAGCATCTGCTGGCGCTGGCACGCAGCGGCGGCACTGAAATGAGTGTGGTGCTGGCGGCCCTGCGCGACAACCGAATCCCGACCGAGGCCCCGCTCGACTGGAAGCCGCAGCCGCCGGGCTGAACCCGCTCGCGCACCTTTGCTGCTTGCCACCAGCCGTGTAGGCTTGGAACACCTTCCGCGCCAAGGGTCAGTCCATGCTTACAACGCTGGTGGCAAGCAGCAAAGGCGGTTGCGGCAAGAGCACGCTGGTCACCCAGCTGGCTTCGCATTGGGCCCAGAGTGGCCAGCACACGGCGATCATCGACGCCGACCGGCAAGGCTCCAGCTTCCGCTGGGCGGCCCTGCGACCGGATACGGTGCCGGGCGTACTGGCGGTCGAAGGCGGCGGCAAGCGGGCGTTGCAGCGACTGCCACCGGATACCCAGCAGTTGCTGATCGACACCCCTGCCGGTTCCGGCGAACGCGAACTCGAACCGTATCTGGAGCAGGCCAACGTATTGCTGGTCCCGGTGCTGCCGTCGTCGTTCGATCTGCACGCGACGCTGGGCTTCATCGAGGAGTTGCAGCGGATCAACCGCATCCGCCGCGGCAAGCTGCCGGTCGCGCTGGTGGCCAACCGACTCAAGCCGTGGACGCATGCGAGCCAGGATGCGGTCGCCCAGCTCGCCGAACAATCACCGTTTCCGATCGCCGCGCAGCTGCGCGACAGCCAGGCCTATGTGCTGCTCAGCGCACTGGGCAAGGGCATCTTCGATTACCAGTCCGAGCAGGTACGCAGTCATCAACAGGACTGGAAGGCATTGCTGCGCTGGATCAAGCGTCATTCCTAGAGCGGCTTCGCGTGTCCACCACCAGGAGTTTTCCATGCACGAGTTGATCTTGTTGCGACATGCCGAAGCGGTTCCCATAGAAAAGGCCGGCGATGACCAGCAGCGTCCGCTGAGCGGGCGCGGCGAACAGGAGGCGCATGCGGCCGGCAAGTGGCTGGCCGCGCATCGCAGCAAGCCCGATCGCGTGCTGTGTTCGCCGAGCCGGCGTACCGATGAAACCGCGCGGCTGGCCCTGGCCGCGATGGACTCGCCGCCGGTCCCGCAAATGGCCGGCGAGATCTACGATGCTTCACCGGGTGAACTGCTGGCGCTGCTCGACCAGCATGGCGACGCCGAGACGGTGATGCTGGTCGGCCACAATCCCGGCATCGAGCGGCTGGTCGCACTGCTGGTCGAAGGTCGCTCTGACGAATTTCGCGGCATGCCGCCGGGCGCGCTGGCGGTGCTGCATCTGAATGGCGCACTGGAACCGGGCAATGCCCGACTGGATGCCTTCTGGTCGCCGTGAGGCGACAACTTTCCACCTTGCTGTTCGCGGGGCTGGCGCTGGCGGCATCAGTGGCCCAGACCGATGATTTCCATATCGATCAAGTCCGCTCGCACGCCGATTTCGGCGTGCGTCTGTTATGGGTGCACACCGTCACCGGTCGTTTCACCGACATCCAGGGTGACGTGAACCTGGACCGGAGCGGCATGGCCACCGTCGATGTGCGCATCGGAGTCGACAGTGTCGCGATGGGCTCGGCGCGTTTCCGGCGCTGGGTACTGGCGCCGGAATTCTTCGACGCCGCACGCCATCCCAGCGCACGCTTCCTGTCCGATCCGGTGCCGTTCAACCGGCTTGTCAGCGGCGGAATCCTGGACGGCCAGCTCAGCTTGCGCGGCATCACACGACCGATCCGCCTCGAGCTGCTGCCCGCCGACTGCGCCACGATCACGGCCAGGGCCTGGGCCTGGGCCTGCACGATCGAAGCACGTGGTGTGGTGTCACGCAGCGATTTCGGCATGACCAGTCATGGCACCTCGTTATCCGACCAGGTGCATCTGGACCTGCTGATCGCGCTCGACCCGACCCCGGAGTGAGCGATACCTCCGTATCATGTCGCGCATGTCGTCGCGCCATTTCCCGGTTTTCAGCCTGCTTGCGATCACCCTGCTGTTGCAGGGCTGCAGCCTATCGCAGGCGCGCATAAGACGCGCCGACGCGGTCGTCGCGGCGACGGTCGATCGGCGTCTCGACTGTGACCGCAGCGACCATTGCGCCACGCCGTCGCCATTGCTGCAGGCAGCGCAGCAGGCGCTCGCCGAATCGACGCCACACCATCCCGTGCACGTGGTCACTCTGCTTGGCGACAGCGAGCCGGCGATGGCCGCGCGAATCAACCTGATCCGTGCGGCACGGCGCTCGATCGACGTGCAGACCTACATCTGGGATCACGATGATGCTGGTCAACTGGTATTGAACGAACTGATCCAGGCGGCGCGCCGTGGCGTGCAGGTGCGCATCCTGGCCGACCAGCTGTGGTCATTCAACGACCCGGATCTGCTCGACCGCCTGGCGAAGGCCAACATCAACCTCCAGGTGCGTCTGTACAACCCGACCTTCCACAAAGCCAAGACCCAGCCTGTGGAATTCGCCGCCGGCCTGCTGTGCTGCTTTTTCAAGTTCAACCAGCGCATGCACAACAAGCTGCTGCTGGTGGACGACAGCATCGGCATCACCGGCGGGCGCAACTACGAGGACCGCTATTTCAACTGGGATGACAGTTTCGACTACGTCGATCGCGACGTGATGATCGGCGGACCCGCCGCAGCGCAGATGGCCGACAGCTTCGAATTGTTCTGGCGACACCGGCGCTCGGTACCACTGACTCATCTGCGCGACGTCAACAAGCGCATTCTCGATGACGGCATGCCGTCGGGCTGGCCGGCCCCGCGCTATCGCCGGCCGCAACGGGTCGCGCGGGTCCAGCAGGCCGCGGAAGATCCGCAATGGCTGCAAGCCTGGTTGATCGGCCCGTCACTGCAGACCGGCAAGGTGGACTATTTCAGTGATCTGCCGGCCAAGACCGACAAGCCGGACAAGGCGAGCGCGCGCGATTTCACCCGTCAGGTGATGCGCATGGTCGGCGAGGCCAGGCACGAAGTGGTGCTGCAGACACCGTATCTGGTGATGAGCAAGCGTGCGCAGCGGATTTTCAGACGCCTGCATCGTGGTGCGGACGCGCCGCGAATCATCGTCTCGACCAATTCGCTCGCCTCCACCGACGCGTTCGCGGTCTATGCGATGTCGTACAAGCACCGCAAGCGCTATCTGACCAAGTTCGGGTTCGAGATCCACGAGCTGAAACCCCATGCACCCGGTCCGGCGATCGACAACGAGCTGGCCAACCTGGGTCTGGACAGCCTGGCCCTGCCGGCGGAAACGGCGAGCCCGATCAATGCAACGCGGACGCGGCTGCACCTGCTCGGCAGCCGCGGCAGCAACAGCCGGCCGGCGCCGCTGCTGAGCGAAGGCCGCCGCTACGGACTGCATGCCAAGTCGATCGTGATCGACGATGCCTTTGCGATGGTCGGCTCGCACAACTTCGATCCGCGCTCGGATCACTACAACACCGAAGCTGGCGCGATCGTCTACGACCATCGCTTTGCCGACCGGCTGCGCCAGAGCATCCTGCGCGAAACACAACCGGAAAATGCCTGGGTGATCGCACCGCGGCAGCGCACGGTGCCGGTGCTGGCCGACCTCAACGAGGCGATCGGGACGGTCTCCGAACATCTGCCGCTGTTCGACCTGTGGCCCTTCCGCTATGCCACCAGCTACGACCTCAAGCCGAACTGCCAGCCCATGCGTGCCAGCGATCCGGGCTTTTTCGCGTGTTACACGCCGGTCGGTGATTTCCCCGAGGTCGACCTGTCGCCGAAGCTGATCATCACCCGGATGATCACCGCGTTCGGCGCAGGCACTACCGGGCTGCTCTGAGCCTGCGCTCAAACCGGAAACTACGGCCGCTCAAGAATCGCGGTGACACCCATGCCGCCGGCGGTGCAGATCGAAATCAATCCGCGACCCGAACCTTTCTGCTCCAGCAGTTTCGCCAAGGTAGCCACGATGCGCGCGCCGGTCGCGGCGAACGGATGGCCAACGGCAAGACTCGATCCGTGTACGTTGAGCTTGACCGGATCGATCGAGCCGAGCGGCGCGTCGAGGCCGAGGCGGTTCCTGCAGTACTCGACCGATTCCCACGCCCGCAGGGTGCACAGCACCTGTGCGGCAAATGCTTCGTGGATCTCGTAGTAGTCGAAATCCTGCAGGGTGAGGCCGTTGCGCGCCAGCATGCGCGGCACCGCGATCGTCGGCGCCATCAACAGGCCTTCGCCGTGCACGAAGTCCACCGCGGCGACTTCCGCATCGCGCAGGTAGGCCTGGATCTTCAGGCCGCGCTGCACCGCCCACTCGTCGCTGCCGAGCAGCACGGCCGCCGCACCATCGGACAGCCCGGTGGAATTGCCGGCGGTCAGCGTGCCCTGGCCGGAGCGCTTGTCGAACGCGGGCTTCAGCGTCGCCA
>JBDTZX010000452.1:0-4486 GCA_040004895.1 Rhodanobacter sp.
ATCCATTCGATCACGCTGTCGCTGACGCCGAAGTCGTGCTGGATGAATTTCTGGGCACCGGATATCACCCCGATATCCAGACCGAACATCAGGCCCGCCAACGCCGCCAGGATGCAGGTGAAGACGACGGTCGCCTTCGGATGGAGCGCCGGTACTGCGTTGACACTGGCATTCATGAATAATTCCCCGTTACGTGAGTCGCGTTGTGGTTGCGCCGCGTGGCGACACTGATCGTGCAAATCCTGCGAGTCGGGCGGTCACGCCACATCGACGTTATGAGGCACGCCGGCAAAACGTGCTTCCGCCAGTCCTTGTCTTGAAACCTTGGTGGAGAACAGATTGCCGGCCTGCGCGTCATCGCGCAATGCCTGCGCAGACAGGCCGTCGCGGGCGCTGCTGATGTAGAGGCGATCCAGCTTGCGGCCACCCAGCGCCACCCGGGTCGGCTGCCGGGTCGGCACGCTGACCACGACATCCTCTTGCCCGTCGGCCGTGTAGCGCACCACGCGGCCCATGCCCCATTGCGCGTTCCACAGGCCGCCATCGGCATCCACGGTCGAACCATCCGGCTCGCCTTCGATGGTGCGCAGATCCAGCCAGTCCTCGGCCCGACCGACGACCCCATCGATGCCGTAGGCACAGCGTCGGATGATGCGCTGTGGCGAGTCACAGAAATACATCGTGCGGCCATCCGGACTGAACGCCAGGCTGTTGGGAATTGCCGCCCGATCCAGATCCAGCCGGTGCAGCGAAAGATCGGCGTCGAAGCGGTAGAAGCTGCCGACGGCCTGCTTCGGTCCGCCATCACGCGGCTCGTGCAGGGTGCCGAACACGAAGCGGCCTTCGCGATCGCAGACACCGTCGTTGAGCCGGGTGGGAAGATCGCCCTCGACCTCGCACAACGGTTCCAGCCTGCCACTGGGCAGGTGGAAAAAGGCCAGTCGCGTGGCAAGGCCGAGCAGCAACCAATCATCGAGCTCGCACAATGCGAAGGACGCGAGCCGCTCCGGCATCGGCCACGTCTCGGTGACTCCATCCTCCGGACGATGCCGCCACAGGATCGACGCATGAATGTCGGTCCAGTAAAGCGCCTGCGTGCGCGTGCACCACTGGATACCCTCGCCCAGCATGTTGCCGATGTCGAGCACGCTGGTGGCGATGGCGACGCTCACACCCAGCCGCCGTCCACGATGAAATCCTGACCGGTGCACATGCGACTGTCGTCGGCGGCGAGAAACAGCGCGGCGCTGGCCAGATCCTGCGCCTGCAGGTAACCGGGCAGGCATTGCTTGCGTGCAATCTCCGCCTCGCCTTCGGCGTCCAGCCACAGCCGGCGCTGCTTCTCGGTGATCACCCAGCCAGGCACCAGGCAATTGATGCGAATGCGGTCGCGACCAAGCGAACGCGCCAGGCCATTGACCAGTCCGTGCACGGCGGCCTTGGCCATCGCATACATCGGATAACCGTCGTTCTTGATCATCCAGCCGGTCGAACCCAGGCAGATCACCGAGCCGCCGCCAAGTGCGCGCATGTCGGGCACCACTGCCTGGGTGGCGAAATACTGATGGCGCAGATTCACCGCCACGCTGCGCTCGAAATCCGCCGGCGTGGTGTCGGCCAGCTGATGACGCGCGTCGTTGGCGGCGTTGTTGACCAGCGTGGCGACCGGACCGATCTGCCGGCGTGCTTCGTCGATCGCCGCTGCGAGCGCCACGAGATCGGTGACGTCGCATTTCAGGAACACCGGCGCGTGTTTGGTGGCACCAAGCTCTTCGACCAACGCTGTCGCACCATCGCTGTCGACATCGAGAAACGCGACGCGGGCGCCCTGTCGCGCAAACGCGTGCACAAGCGCCGCACCGATCCCGGTGGCCCCGCCCGTGACAAGCACGCTGCGATCGGCAAGGCTGGGGTAACTCGCAAGAGCAGGCACAAGTGCGGAAGTGGACATGGGCGATGGTCCGGATGCGGAGTGTTCGACGCTTACCATTCCGCGACGCTGCCGTCGGCGTGGCGCCAGATCGGGTTGCGCCAGCGATGGCCTACCTTGGCGCGCTCGGCCACATATTCCTCGTTGACGGTGATGCCCAGACCCGGACCGTTCGGGATGCTGACGAAGCCGTCGTCATAGGCGAACACGCTGCGGTCGCTGACATAGTCGAGCAGGTCGTTGCCGGCGTTGTAGTGGATGCCCAGACTCTGTTCCTGGATGAAGGCGTTGTGGCAGACACCGTCCAGCTGCAGGTTCGCCGCCAGCGCGATCGGCCCGAGCGGGCAATGCAGCGCGAGGGCGACGTCGTAGGCCTCGGCCATCGCGGCGATCTTGCGCGTCTCGGTGATGCCGCCGGCATGCGACGGATCGGGCTGGATGATGTCCACGCCACCGATTTGCAACACGCGCTTGAAGTCATAGCGTGAATACAGCCGTTCGCCCAGCGCGATCGGTGCCGGCGAGATCGCGGCCAGTTCGGGGATCGCCTCCAGATGATCGGACAGCACCGGCTCCTCGATGAACATCAGCTTGTACGGCGCCAGCTCGCGCATCAGCACCTTGGCCATCGGCTTGTGCACGCGGCCGTGGAAATCCAGCCCCAGCCCGACGTTTGGGCCGACCGCGTCGCGCACCGCCTGCACGTTCTCCAGCACGCGCTCGACCTTGTCCCAGGTGTCGACGAACTGCAGTTCCTCGGTGGCATTCATCTTCACCGCGCTGAAACCGCGCGCCACCGCATCGACCGCCGCCTTGGCGGTATCCGATGGACGATCGCCACCGATCCACGAATACACGCGGATCCGATCGCGCACCGGTCCGCCCAGCAACGCATGCACCGGCACGTTGAGGTCCTTGCCCTTGATGTCCCACAGCGCCTGGTCGATGCCGGCGATGGCGCTCATCAGGATCGGACCGCCGCGATAGAATCCGCCGCGATACATCAGGCTCCACAGGTCCTCGACGTGGCGCGGGTCCTTGCCGATCAGGCAATCGGCCAGTTCGTCGACGGCGGCGGCGACGGTGTGTGCGCGCCCTTCGACCACCGGCTCGCCCCAGCCGCTGAGTCCTTCGTCGGTGTCGATGCGAACGAACAGCCAGCGCGGTGGTACCAGATACGTGGTCAGGCTGGTGATCTTCATGCGCGTCGTATGTCCTGGTTGCCTGATGCCTTGCAAGATGAAGCCCATGCGCGGGCGAAGGCGCGGGCGGCATCCGCCACCTCGGCGACGCTGCGGCCCGGCGCATACAGTGCCGAACCGATGCCGAATCCGGCGGCGCCGGCAGCGCGATAGACCTCCATGCCGTCCGGATCGATGCCGCCCACCGGCAGCAACGGCACCTCCGGCGGAAGAATCGCGCGCCATGCGCGCAGCACCGAGGGGGTGATCAGTTCGGCCGGAAACGCCTTCAACGCATTCGCCCCGGCGGCGAGCGCGGCGAATGCCTCGGTCGGGGTGGAAACACCGGGCACGCAGAACAATCCGGCACTCCTCGCCGCGGCGATCACCCGCGTATCCGCATGCGGCATCACGATCAACTTGCCACCGGCGGCAGCGACATCCGCCACGGCGTCGACGCTCAACACGGTGCCCGCACCGATCAGGCAGCGGTCGCCCAATGCGTCGACGAGCTGGCGAATGCTTTCCAGCGGGCGCGGCGAATTGAGCGGCACTTCGAGAATGCGGAAGCCGGCATCCGCGATGGCATTGCCGACGGCCACCGACTCCTCCGGGCGCAGCCCGCGCAGGATGGCGATCAACGGCAACGGTTCAAGCCAGCTGCGGAACATCAGTGTTCTCCGAAAACGGGAGCGGCCTCACCAACCAGCGCGGCAGCGCGGCCGATCCGCCAGAGGCCACGCGCCGATGCATCGAGGACCGTATCGGCTTCAGGCAGGTTGAATGATTTCATGGCGCGGCGGTAACGCGCACAAAGCAACTCGTCGCCGGCCAACAGCAGTGCCGTGTCGCTGCGCAACCAGCCCGAGGCCAGCCCCGCGCGCAGTTCCTCGCCGATCAGCAGGCCGGACAGGTAATCGGGGACGACGTCGGGTGCCAATCGACCGTCGAGCATCAGCGCACGCGCCGAGAACAATCTCGTCAACGCGCCAGCGGCGGCGCTGTCACGCGCGGCGCGCACACCGATTTCAAACGCATCGGTATCCAGCACGGAACTCGCGGTATCGGGAATGCCCGCACCGAGGATGGAATGCTGGCGCAGCACCGCGTAAAGCTCGCCGGTCATCATCGTCGCCAGGCGCGCGATGCGGCCGTCGCGCACCTCGATCCATTTGCTGTGCGTGCCGGGCACCAACAGTTGCACGTGAGTCGCGAGTTCCGGGCGCAATGTCAATGCGCCGATCACCTGGGTTTCCTCGCCACGCATCACGTCCACGCTCAGCGCATCACGCACGCCCGGAATAATGCCGACACGACGACCGCCAGCACTGCGTACGTCGACGATGCCGGCGATCAGTGCGTCGATATCCGCCGG
>JBDTZX010000247.1:0-4486 GCA_040004895.1 Rhodanobacter sp.
TCCGCGACATCTACCAGGAAACCCGCAGCGTGCCCGAGCCGGCGGGCGCGCTGGCACTGGCGGGCCTGAAACAGTACGCCATTGCGCACGGCGGCGGCCTTGTCGACGGTGCGCTGGTGGCGATCGTCTCGGGCGCCAACATGAATTTCGACCGGCTGCGCTTCGTCGCCGAACGTGCCGAAGTCGGCGAGCAGCACGAGGCCGTGTTCGCGGTGACCATCCCCGAGCAGCGCGGCAGTTTCCGTCGCTTCTGCTTCGCGCTGGGTCAGCACAACATCACCGAATTCAACTACCGCATCGGCGATGCGCAGCGCGCGCATCTCTTCGTCGGCGTGCAGATCGCCAGCCGCGCCGAACGCGACGCGCTGATCACCGCGTTCCGGGCACAGGAGTTCGGCGTGCTCGACCTCACCGACGACGAGCTGGCCAAGCTGCATCTGCGCCACATGATCGGCGGACATTCAAAGCTGGCCCGAGACGAGCGCCTGTACCGCTTCGAATTTCCCGAACGTCCCGGCGCGTTGATCCGTTTCCTGCGTCACCTGCACCCGGACTGGAACGTCAGCCTGTTCCACTACCGCAACCACGGCGCCGACTACGGCCGCATCCTGGTCGGCATCCAGGTCCCCGAAGACGAACAGCCGCTGTTCCAGCGCTTCCTCGCCACGCTCGGCTATCCGCATGTGGACGAGACCGACCATCCCGCCTACCGGCTGCTGCTGCGCAATGCCGACGAATGCGACCATGCCGCTTCGAGATCCAGCGCGAACGCCTGATGGCTGTCGTCAAAGAAATACAGCACGGTATCGGCGCAACGGCGAAGCACTCGACTCGAGCACGCCGTCATTCCCCGCAGTGACTACGATGGCTTGGAAACGTGTACGTCGAGCGTGGCAGCGCGCGGTCGCCGACCATGAACGCGCTCGGGTTGATGACCATGGGCGCCAGGTCTCCCGACATAAACCGAATCCCATTTTTTGCACCGCAGGCTGCGACTGGCGACAGCCTTTCGCCGGATGGGTCAAGCTAAACTGCTGCGATGTCGCCATCCACCCGCAAACGCCAGGCGCGCAAGCCGAACCCGTCGCCGACCACACGCCCGCGCCCCGGCACGCCGCGCCCGGTCTCCAAGAAGCCGCCGGTTCCGGCGGACAGCTCGACCCGTGCCACGCGGGTATTGAGCCGGCTGCTGCGCCCTGTGCCGGAACGGTATCGCGCGAAGGCACTGGATTATCTGGTGTTGACCCGGATGGATCGGCCGATCGGCGTGCTGCTGCTGCTGTGGCCGACATGGTGGGCGCTGTGGCTGGCGGCCGGCGATTTTCCGCCGTGGAAGCCGCTGATCATTTTCACCCTGGGCGTGTTCGCGATGCGCGCGGCGGGTTGCGCAATCAATGACTACGCCGATCGCAAGCTCGATCCGCAGGTGGCACGCACGGCGGGGCGTCCGATCGCCAGTGGTCGGGTCACGCCGCGCGAAGCGCTGGTCGTGTTCGCGGTGCTGCTGGTGTTCGCATTCGTGCTGGTGCTTTTCACCAATCGGCTGACCATCGAGCTGTCGTTCGCCGGCGCGGCGCTGGCGGCGCTGTATCCATTCACCAAGCGCTACACGTACATGCCGCAGGTGGTGCTCGGCGCGGCGTTCGGCTGGTCGATCCCGATGGCATTCGCCGCCGTCACCCACAGTGTGCCGCCGGTGGCATGGCTGCTGTTCATCGGCAACATTCTCTGGTCGGTGGTGTACGACACCGAATACGCGATGGTCGATCGCGACGAGGACATCGCCGCGGGCGCGAAGTCCACCGCAATCCTGTTCGGCGACGCCGACCTGCCGATCCTCGGCGTGCTGATGGGTACCTTCCTGCTGACCATGCTTTTCGTCGGCCAGCGCGCCGCGCTGGGCTGGCCCTACTGGCTGGGTCTGCTGGTCGCGGCCGCGCTGTTCGCATACCAGTTGTGGAAAATCCGCAAGCGCGAACGCGACGCCTGCCTGTCCGCATTCCGCCACAACAACTGGCTCGGGCTGACGGTGTGGATCGGGCTGGTGCTGGCGTTGGCGGTGCGCTGAGTCGAATCGGCCATCATCGACTTCGCGGTGACGGCGCCCGGGCCAGCGCCCACACGTCCACGCGCTGCACACCGTTGCGCTTGAGCACGCGCGTGCATTCGGCGAATGTCGCGCCGGTGGTCATGACGTCGTCGAGAATCGCCACGTGCGCGGGCAGCACCGCGTCACCGCGCAGCGCAAAGGCGCCCCGCACGTTGCGCCGGCGGGACAAGGCGTCGAGCTCCGTTTGCGGCTCGGTCGGGCGCACGCGCTGCAGGATATCGTGATGCAACGGCACGCCCAGTTCGCGCGCCAACGGTCGCGCCAGTTCCAGCGCCTGGTTGTAGCCGCGCTGGCGCAAACGCTGACGATGCAGCGGCACGGTCAACAACCATTGCGGCAGGTCAATCGCACGCGGCTCGCGCTGCCACAACGCGGACAGCACCCGTCCGGCGGCGAGATCGGCACCGAACTTGTAGCGCGACTCCAGCCGGTCCAGCGGCCAGCCGTAACGAAAGGGCGCCCACGCCGCCTTCCACGGCGGCGCGCGACGCAGGCATTCGCCGCACATCGGCAGCGGCTCCGCCAGGGGAAGTGCGCAGCGCGCGCAGCAACTGCGATTGCGTGGCAATTCGTTGGCGCAGTCCACGCATAAATCCATGCCGTCGAAACCGCTGCCGCCACACAGCAGGCAACGCAATGGCAGCACGAAACGCAGCATCCGTTGCAGGGGCCGCTTCAGCGCATCCATGCGCATGGTCGATCAGCGCCCCGGCTTGTACAGCGCGGCGTCGAGGATCGACCACAGATGGATCAGCCAGCCTAGCCAGATGATCCACAGCAGGCCGGCCAGCACGAACATCACGATCGCCATCAGCAGACGTCCCTGCACCAGCTGGCCCAGGCCCGGAATGAAAAAACTGCATATGGCAGCGAGCACATTGCCGCTGCTGCCCTGTCCTTCGCTCATCGGGATCCGCTCCGTGCCACATCGTCGATGAGCCGATGGTAGCGGCTGTACGGGCTGAATGCCTTCGTCAACCAGAACACAGGTACGTTTGGTTGACACGATCCCAGACGACTTCCACACTCTTTCGCTTGACACATTGGAGTCGCCCTTCCATGACCGAGTTCGCCATCCGTCACGACTGGACGCGCGCCGAAGTGGCCGCGCTGTTTGCACTGCCCTTCAACGAGCTGCTGCATCGCGCGCATTCGGTGCATCGCGACCAGCACGATCCGAACGCGGTGCAGGTGTCGACCCTGCTGTCGATCAAGACCGGCGGCTGCCCGGAAGATTGTGCCTACTGCCCGCAGGCGGCGCGCTACGACACCGGCGTGCAGGCGCAGAAACTGATGAGCGTGGAAGCGGTGCTCGAACGCGCGCAGGCAGCGAAGGATGCCGGCGCCAGCCGCTTCTGCATGGGCGCGGCCTGGCGCGGCCCGAAGGATCGCGACGTGGCCAAGGTGGCCGAGATCGTGCGCGCGGTGAAAGGCCTCGGCCTGGAAACCTGTGCCACGCTCGGCATGCTCAGCGGCGCGCAGGCGCAGTCGCTGAAGTCGGCCGGGCTCGACTACTACAACCACAATCTCGACACCACGCCGGAGTTCTACGGCGAGGTGATCCACACCCGGCAATACCAGGACCGACTCGACACACTGGAGCACGTGCGCCACGCCGGCATGAAGACCTGCTGCGGCGGCATCGTCGGCATGGGCGAATCGCGCGACCAGCGCGCCGGCCTGCTGCAGACGCTGGCCAACCTGCCCGAACATCCACAGTCGGTGCCGATCAACCAGCTGGTGCAGGTGCAAGGCACGCCGCTCGCCGGCATCGACGCGCTCGATCCGTTCGAGTTCGTGCGCACGATCGCGGTGGCGCGACTGCTGATGCCGGCCTCGATGGTACGGTTATCAGCCGGCCGGCAGCAGATGGACGACGCCGTGCAGGCACTGTGCTTCTTCGCCGGTGCCAACTCGATCTTCTACGGCGAAAAGCTGCTGACCACCGGCAATCCGGACGTGGAACAGGATCGCGCGCTGTTCCGCCGACTCGATTTGCATCCGATGGAAATCGTCGAGGAAAGCAGTACCGTGCATGCGGACATTCTCGAAGCGAGCGAAGAGGAACATCGTGACCGCACCATCGCGGCCTGAGCTGCTCGATCGACTGGCCGTCCGGACGGCCGAACGAGATGAGCGGCAGCTGCTGCGTCGCCTGCGCACCATCAAGCATGTCGATGGACCGTGGATTGAAGCGGGCGGAAAGCGCCTGCTGTCGTTCTGCAGCAACGACTATCTCGGCCTCGCGCAGCATCCGCAGCTGATCGCCGCGTTCAAACGCGTGGCCGATGACGAAGGCGTCGGCAGCAGCTCGGCGCACCTGATCTGCGGCCATCGCAGCGAACACGCCGCGCTCGAAGAGACGCTGGCCGAATG
>JBDTZX010000314.1:0-4478 GCA_040004895.1 Rhodanobacter sp.
CTACTGGCACACCTTCGTATGGCCCGGTGCCGACATGTTCGGCCAGCCCACCTTCAATCGTCCCTGGCAAGCCGGCGGCGACGCGATGGCGAACTCGCTGGCCAAGGCCGATGCCGCGTTCGATTTCTTTACCCGGCTCGGCGCGCCGTTCTACACCTTCCACGATACCGATGTGGCGCCGGAAGGCAGCAGCCTGCGCGAGTACGTGAGCAACTTCGCGCAGATGCTTGATGTGCTCGAGCGCAAGCAGGAGCAGACCGGCATCAAGTTGCTGTGGGGTACCGCCAACCTGTTCTCGCACCCGCGATATGCGGCCGGGGCGGCAACCAGTCCACAACCGGAGGTGTTCGCCTATGCCGCCACCCAGGTGTCACACGCGATGGCGGCCACACATCGCCTGGGCGGTGCCAACTACGTGCTGTGGGGTGGACGCGAAGGCTATGACACCTTGCTCAATACCGACATCCGGCGCGAGCGCCAGCAGCTGGGCCGGTTCATGAACATGGCGGTCGAGCACAAATACAAGCTGGGTTTCGAGGGCGACATCCTGATCGAGCCGAAGCCGCAGGAACCGACCAAGCATCAGTACGACTACGACGTCACCTCGGTCTGCGGTTTTCTGAAGGATTTTGGTCTGGAGGGCGAGATAAAAACCAATATCGAGGGTAATCACGCCACGCTGGCAGGACACTCGTTCCATCATGAAGTGGCGACGGCGATCGCGCTTGGCGTCTTCGGCAGCATCGATGCCAATCGCGGCGACGCGCAGAACGGCTGGGATACCGATCAGTTTCCCAACAGTGTGGAAGAGTCCACGCTGGTGCTCTACGAAATCCTCAAGGCTGGTGGATTCGGCAGGGGCGGCATGAATTTCGACACCAAGGTGCGCCGCCAGAGTAGCTCGCCACAGGATCTTTTCCACGGCCATATCGGTGCGATGGATGTGCTTGCGCTTGCGTTGCTGCGCGCCGCCGACATGCTCGAGCGCGATCTGCTCGGTGAGCTGAAGGTACGTCGTTACGCCGCCTGGGACAGTGAGCTTGGCAAGCGCATCATGGACAGCTCCAGCAGCCTCGCCAGCGTGAGCGAAGAGGCGATGGCCCAGCAGTTCAACCCGAGCCATGTCAGCGGCGAGCAGGAGCGGCTGGAGAATCTGGTCAACCGTTACATCCATGGTTGAGCACATGAACCTGCCGGTCTGCCAGCGCGGCGCTCACGACTGATGTTCGTCGGCATCGACCTGGGCACCTCCGGCGTCAAGGCCGTGCTGCTGGATCGCGATGGCGTGATTCGCGCCAGCACGGTCGAACCGCTGTCGTTGGCGCAGCCCCATCCGCGCTGGTCCGAGCAGGCCCCCGAGCACTGGTGGCAGGCCACGCTGACGGCGATGGACAAGCTGATTCAGCAGGCTGTGCAGCATGGCCTCGCGCCGGCAGCGATCGAGGCGATCGGGTTGAGCGGGCAGATGCATGGGGCGACCCTGCTGGATGCGCAAGGACACGTATTGCGGCCGGCGATCCTGTGGAACGACGGCCGCAGCGACGCCGAGTGCGCCGAGCTCGAAAGCCTGGCGGATTGCCACGCGATTACCGGCAACCTGGCGATGCCGGGATTCACCGCACCGAAACTGTTGTGGTTGCGTCGACACGAGCCGGAGATCTTTGCCCGCATCGACAAGGTGCTGCTGCCGAAGGACTACCTGCGCTACCGATTGAGCGGCGATTTCGTCAGCGATCCATCCGACGCGGCGGGCACCTTGTGGCTGGATGTCGCGAAGCGCGCGTGGAGCAGGCCGATGCTCGCCGCCTGCGGCCTCGACGTTGCGCAGATGCCGGCTCTGGTGGAAGGGTCGCGGCGCACCGGCAGCTTGCGTGCCGATCTTGCGCGCCGCTGGTCGATGGGCGAGGTGGCCATCGCTGCCGGTGGTGGCGACAACGCGGCCGGTGCGGTGGGCATGGGCGTGGTTCGGCCGGGGCAGGCGATGCTGTCGCTGGGCACCTCCGGCGTGTTCTTCGCGGTGTCCGATGGTTTCCGCGCGCGGCCCCAGCAGGCCGTGCACAGTTTCTGCCACGCACTGCCGGATACGTGGCACGTGATGTCGGTGATGCTCAACGCCGCCAGTTGCCTGGACATGGCCGCGCGCTGGGGTGGCCATGACGGCGTCGGCAACATGCTCGAGGCCGCCGAGTCCACGCCGATGCATGCGCAACGGCCGTGGTTTCTGCCTTATCTCAGCGGCGAGCGCACACCGCACAACGATGTGCATGCTGCCGGCATGTTCTACGGGTTGACCTCGGGCACGCGGCGCGAAGACCTGGCGCACGCGGTGCTCGAAGGCGTGGGCCTGGGCCTGCTCGACGGCATCGAGGCAGTGCGCGCAGCCGGTGTGGACACCGGCTCGGTCAGTGTCATCGGCGGCGGTACGCGCAGCATCTACTGGCTGCAGATGCTGGCGGATATTTTCGGCAGACCGCTGCAACTGCACAGCGGTGGCGACGTCGGCCCCGCGCTGGGCGCGGCACGTCTGGCGCGGATGGCCGTGGACGGCGATGAGGATCCGTCGATCGCCTGTCCACAACCGCCAGTGCTGCAGGTGCTGGAGCCGCGCATGGACCGGCATCGGGATTTCATCGCGCAACGCCAGCCGGTGTTTCGCGAACTCTACGCACGGCTCAGGGGATTGCATCGCGACGCAGCCGCTGCGGATGGCGAGGGGGTCATGGCATGAGCGCACGCCATACTTGCCGCGTTGCCGCCGCCGATCCGTTGCCGGCCACGCTGAAACTTGATCAAGGGGAACAGTCATGAAGGTTGCCATCGCAACGCAGAAGAGCGGCGAAAACACCGGTTTCATCGTGTTGATCAGTCTGGTCGCCACGATCGGTGGCTTCCTGTTCGGTTTCGACAGCGGCGTCATCAACGGCACTGTCGAGGGATTGCAGAAAGCCTTTCACGCCAACTCCATCGGTACCGGCTTCAACGTCGCCTCGATGCTGCTGGGGTGTGCCGTCGGCGCATTCTCTGCCGGGCGCATGGCGGACATGGTTGGGCGCCGCAGCGTGCTGATCGTGGCCGCGCTGTGCTTCATCATTTCCGGCTGGGGCTCGGGTATCGCTGGCACCTCCGCCGAATTCGTGATCTACCGGATCATCGGCGGCCTCGCCGTGGGCGCGGCCAGCGTGATGTCGCCGGCGTATATCAGCGAAGTGTCGCTGGCGCGCTATCGCGGCCGGCTGGCCACCGTGCAGCAGATCGCGATCATCTCCGGCCTGTTCGCCGCGTTCCTCAGCAATTACGCACTGGCGGGCATTGCCGGGTCGTCGGTCAAGTTGCTGTGGTGGGGTTTCGAGGCCTGGCGCTGGATGTTCTGGATCGAGATGTTTCCCGCGGTGCTGTTCCTGGCCGCGCTGATGGGCATACCGGAAAGTCCCCGCTACCTCGTGGCCAAGCGTCGCGGGGAGCAGGCCCTGGTGGTGCTGACGCGGCTCTACGGCGATGCGGCAGCACGGATCAAACTGATTGAAATCCAGGGTTCGCTTGCAACAGACCATCGGCCGCGACTGAGCGACCTGTTCGACCGGGTTCGCGGCCGCATCCGGCCGATCGTCTGGGTCGGCATCGGTCTGGCCACGTTCCAGCAACTGGTCGGCATCAACGTGGTGTTTTACTACGGCGCCGTGCTGTGGCAGGCGGTGGGATTCTCCGAGAGCGACGCGTTGTTGATCAACGTGTTGTCCGGTGCCTTGAGCATCGGCGCCTGTCTGGTGGCTTTGATGCTGATTGACCGCATCGGGCGCAAGCCGCTGTTGTGGATCGGATCGATCGGCATGACCGTGACGCTGGCCTTGGTGGCCTTTGCGTTCGCCAGCGCGGGCACCGGTGCAAACGGTCAGCTGGCATTGTCCGGTGCCATGGGCGTGCTGGCGCTGGTGGCGGCAAACGCCTATGTGGTGTTCTTCAACGTGTCCTGGGGTCCGGTGATGTGGGTGATGCTGGGCGAGATGTTCCCGAACCAGATTCGCGGCTCGGCACTGGCGGCCGCCGGCGCGGCGCAGTGGATGGCGAACTTCGCCATCACCATCACGTTTCCGATCCTGCTTTCCGGTATCGGCCTGGCCAGCGCCTACGGCATCTACGCCTTCGCCGCATTGCTGTCGGTGGTCTTCGTGATCAAGTACGTCAACGAGACCAATGGCAAGGAACTCGAACAGATGCAGGGGTAGGGAGCATGCTGGACGCATCCCGGCGCGATGTTTTCAAGCTGATGCTGGCGGGCGCGGCAGCCGCGCCGTTTTCGCTCAGGGCATCCTCCGCGCTCGCGTGTCGCCCGGGTCAAGCGACGGCGGTGCGATGGCGGCCCGGCATCGAAGGTCAGCGCCGCGCCGATCTGGGTGACGGAACCTATCTGAATCCGATCGTCGCGGGCGATCACCCGGATCCAACCATCCTCAAGGATGGCAGCGACTACTACATGACGT
>JBDTZX010000379.1:0-4470 GCA_040004895.1 Rhodanobacter sp.
TGCCGTGGCGCTTGAGGTAATCGGGCAGGCTTTCGGTGCTGCGCCAGCTGCTGGCCCGGCGCGGAATATCTCGCACGATCAACCCGGACGCATGCACGGTGCTGGATTCGACATCCTCGGCGTTGACGCCCGTGTTGCCGATGTGCGGATAGGTCAAGGTGACAATCTGGCGCGCGTAGGAGGGGTCGGTGAGAATCTCCTGATAGCCGGTCATCGCGGTATTGAACACCACCTCGCCTACGGTGGAACCGGATGCGCCAGCGGCATGACCATGGAACACGCTGCCGTCTTCGAGGGCCAGCAGAGCGGGTAGAGGCATACGGTAACCGCCTTTTAGTGCAGCAAGGTCCGCAAGCCGCACGATCGCTGGCTTGTGGAGCTTGAAAGGAAAGGGTCAGGGCGGCTGGAAATGATAGGTGGCGACGCGCTTTCTGTCCACCTCGACGAGCATGGATCCATCTGTTTCCTGGTCAACTCAAACCGAATACCAGCGTTACACTAGACGATGATCTGACGGAGACGAATGTCCCATGAGTGCCACCGTTCTGCTCGATCCCGCCCGCCTCGATCGCCCGGATACAACGGTGCAGCAACAACCCTTCCCGTTTCTGGTAGCGCATGGTCAATTGCCGGACGAGGCGCGTACCGACCTCGAACAGGATTTTCCACGCTATGCCAGCGCCGGTTTCTTCCCCTACGACCCGCGTGACTGCGGCCCCAGCGTGAATGCCCTGATCGAGAACATGACGGGACTGTCGTTCGCCAGCGCGGTCGGTCAGCGGCTTGGGATCGAGAACCTTGGCGCATACCCGACACTGGTAACCCTGTGTCGCCTGCTCAACAAGCGCCACGGCACCATCCATACCGACAGCAAATCCAAAATCGCCACGGCATTGATCTATCTGAATCCGCAATGGCCGGATACCAGCGATGGTTGCCTGCGCTTCCTGCACAAGATCGACGATATCGACAGCATCGCTGCCCCGGAACTGCTTCCGCTCTATGGAGAGTTTGCGGTGTTCAAGCGCTGCGAGAATTCCTTTCACGGCCACCTGCCCTATGAAGGCGAGCGTCGGGTGATCCAGGTCGCGTGGCTGACCAGCGAGGAAGAGAAGTTGCGAAAGACCAGGCGCGGCAAATTCTCGCGCGTTTTCAAGAAGCTGTTTGGACGCCTGGATACCAAGCTCGGCGCCGGTCGCGACCGCAACGCCTCGCATCCGGATTGAAACGCGCGCTTGCATCAATGGCTGTTGAAGTGCCAGACAGCGAAGGCTGCAAATATTCCGTACAGAAGTCCAACCGGCAGCAGCCGGCGAGCGTCGACATGGCCGCGCTGAAACAGCCACCAAAGGTAGACCACCGCGACTCCGGTCAATACGCCGGCCATGGTCAATGGCGCATCGAACAGCCATGGCGTGGCGAACAACGCCAGCGAACTCGGAATCGTGGCCTGGATCATCATCGCACCGGAGATGTTGGCCAAGGCAAGACGCTCCTTGCCCTGACGCACCCAGATCAGGGCATTGACGGTCTCCGGCAACTCGGTGGCGACCGGACTGAGCACCAGCGCAACCAGATGCGGCAGCGGCCCGAACGTGGTGCCGATCGCCTCGAGCTGGCTCACGAACAATCGTGACGCAGCCGCAATCACCACCAATGCCGCCAGCGTCTGCGCCACCACCCAGTTCAACGTCGGATCGACCTGTCGCGGGCGCAGCTTCAGTGGTTCAAGCACTTCCTCTTCGGGCGCGGTGTCGCTGCTGCGCAGAGAGCGGATACCCATGGCTCAACGATATCGCCCACCCGGCCCGAGTGAGCATGTGATGGCCAAAGGTCTTGCCGGGCGGGTTCCCACCGAACGGTGATGACTGCTGTCCGCACCATGGCGCCGGAAATCGCGGCGACCAAGTCTGTTGATGCGAACGCCTCAGGGGAAACGAGGCTGGCTACTCCCCAATGACAACGTGGCGATGCTAGTGGCACCGGTGACAAGGCGCAACCGGACGGGCGCAACCATGCAAACCGGAATCTACGTGGTGGCGATGACGTCTTCCAGCTGCCATTGACCAGCTGCACGACCGACCAGCCAGTGCGCCGCCTGCAGTGCGCCGCGCGCGAAGATCGAGCGATCCGTTGCCCGGTGACCCAGTTCCAGCCGCTCACCCTGACCCATCAGCATGGCCAGGTGTTCGCCGACGATGTCGCCGCCACGCACCACGGCAAAACCGATGTCGCCGCTGACACGCTCGCCGTTGCGGCCTTCTCCGCTGCGAACCGCAGCGGCATCGAGCGTGGTGCGACGCGCGGCCGCCGCGGCGCGACCGAGTGCCAGCGCAGTACCCGAAGGCGCGTCCAGCTTGCGGGCGTGATGGGCCTCGACAATCTCCACATCCCACTCCGGCAACGCGGCGGCAGCTTCGCGAACCAGGCGTGTCAACACGGCAACGCCGATGCTGAAATTCGCCGCGCGAAGGATCGCGATATTCTTGGCTGCGTCCACCAGCCGCAACTCCAGTGCGGCATCGATGCCGGTGGTTCCCGTCACCAGCGCCACCCCGTTGGCGATGCAATGGTCGAGCGCAGCGCCCACGGCAGAAGGGCTGCTGAAATCGATGACCACGTCGAGTGGCGGCGCCGCCGTCCAGTCGCTGGAGTAGCGCGCCCCATCGGTTTGGCGGACCAGGGTCGGCCGGCGATCAAGCGCGGTACCCGCTGCCGTCACCGCAAACGCGAGCTCGAAGCGCGTATCATCTTCAAGCAGGCCTTGAATGGCACTGCCCATGCGGCCGGAGGCGCCATTGATGGCGAGGCGAATGGGTCGTGTCATCAGAGTTCTCCAAGGCCGTGCTGCGGTGAACCGATGCTACCGCGTGCGCAGGAAGCCTCACGCGGTGACTTTCGACCAGAACTCTTTCACACCATCGACCCAGCCTTTCGCGCGTGGTGTGTGCTTGTCCGCATCGGCACCGCCAAAGGTGGCTTCCAGCGATTCGAGCAGATCGCGTTGCTGCCTGGTCAGTCGAACCGGGGTTTCCACCACCACGCGACAAATGAGATCGCCGTTGCGACTGTTACGCACCGACTTGACGCCGCGGCCGCGCAGACGGAACTGAGTGCCGGTCTGCGTCTCGGGTGGAATGCTGATCGGCACCTCGCCTTCCAGCGTGGGCACCGGCAACTCGACGCCCAGCGCCGCCTGTGAAAACCGGATCGGCAATTCGCAGTAAAGGTCGTTTCCTTCGCGCCGGAAGATCGCGTGTTCACGCACGTGGACCTCGACATACAGGTCGCCGGCCGCTGCGCCCGCAGGGCCGGCCTCGCCCTGCCCGGTCAGACGGATGCGGTCGCCGTTGTCGACGCCGGCCGGTATCTGCACCGACAGCGTGCGGGTCTCCTCGACCCGACCCTCGCCGTGACATTTCCGGCAAGGCTTCTCGATCGCCTGGCCGGTACCGCCGCAATGCGGACAGGCCTGCTGAATCGAGAAAATCCCGTTCTGCATGCGCACCTGGCCATGCCCGTGGCAGGTCTTGCATTTGCTGACCTTGCCGTCTTCCGATCCGCTGCCGTTGCAATGCTGGCAATTGACCTGGGTCGGCACTTCGATCTGACGGCTGACGCCGAACACGGCTTCCTCCAGATCCAGTTCCATGATGTAGCGCAGGTCCGAGCCACGTCGGGGCCGGCCGCGGCCAGCGCCATTCCTTCCGAAAATATCGCCGAAAATATCGCCGAAAATATCGCCCACGTCGCCGAAGCCGGGACTGCCGCGACCGCCCATGCCGTGCTCGAAAGCAGCATGGCCGTGCTGGTCGTACATCGCCCGTTTCTGGGAGTCCGACAGAATCTCGTAGGCCTCCTTCGCTTCCTTGAACTTTTCCTGCGCAGCCGGATCGTCCGGGCAACGGTCCGGATGGTATTTCATCGCCAGCCGACGGAAGGACTTCTTCAGTTCGGCTTCGCTGACGCTGCGCTCGACGCCCAGCACTTCGTAGTAGTCACGCTTGCTCATTGGTGCATCCACACTGCGTTGCCGCATCCTGCAAAAGATTGGCGATTCCCGCCTTCATTCAACACACAGCCCACGCCAGGACATTCCCGGCGCGGGCTGGTGACACCGACCTCCTGGACGGCTGCCGATTATTTCTTCTCGTCTTTCACTTCCGTGAATTCGGCATCGACCACATCATCCGGCTGCGCCGATCCACCCGGTGCGGGCTGCGCACCGGCATCGGTGGCGCCGCCACCTTGTGCCGCCGCATACAGCGCCTGCGCGGTCTGCTCCAGCTTCTCGACCTTGGCGTCGATGGCCGACTTGTCTTCGCCATCCTTGACCTTTTCCAGATCGGACAGGGCGCCTTCGATGCTGCTCAACTGGTCTGCCGGCACCTTGCCGCCATGTTCCTTCAGGGCGCTGCGGGTCGCATGCACCAGCTGATCGGCCTTGTTGCGGGTGGCGACCAGTTCGTG
>JBDTZX010000477.1:0-4455 GCA_040004895.1 Rhodanobacter sp.
TGCGGCGGATCGCCCAGCAGTGCCAGCACGTCGGCGGTGTCGTCCGGGTTGTCGCCAAACACGGTCACCGGCATGTCGATGCCCTGCGCGGCGAGGATCTGCAGGCAACGCAGCTTGTCGCGCGCGCGCAAGACCGCATCCGACGGATTCGGCGTGTACACGCCCATCATTTCCAGCTGACGCAGCACGGCGGTGCCGTAGAACGTGCTGGTGGTGCCGATGCGCGGAATCACCGCGTCGATGTCGCGAACTTCCTTGCCCTTGTAGCGGATCGCCACCGCTCCCGGCGCGATACGCACGTAGCAGCGCAACGGATCGAGCACGCGTACCACATGGCCACGTTCGCGCGCAGCTTCGATCAGACGCTTGGTCGAATACAGGCGGGTGTTGCGCGAGAGGATCGCAATCTTCATAGAAAAGCAGTCATGAAAGGTCAGTGACCAGCGCGAGCGGTCGCGGCTGAGTGTAGGAAAGTGACGGATCCACCGCGAAGCGCCCAAACAACGCGCTGCGACCGAGCAGCAACGGAAACAGCATATGCCGGCGGTCGGTGAGATTGATGTCGACGTCGAAAACCTGCCCGCCAAGTCGCACTTCGCTGCGGATGAACCAGCGTTCGGTGCGGCGTCCGCCGGTGTCGGTCACGCCGCGTCGATCGATCGCCGGAGCCTCGCAACTCGCATCCACTGGTTGTCGCCGGCCGGTGTGGATGGTAAAGCGCAGCCAGGTCGCACCATCGCGCTGGAAGCTCTCGAGCGTGTCGACATGCAGCGAACTGCTGCGCGCACCCGTGTCGAGCTTGGCCTTGAGCATGCCAATGCCAAGCTGCGGCAACGCGAGCCGCTCCCGCCAACCGAGGGTGATCAGATCTGCCATGACAGTTCGGGATTGCACTCGGGGAGTGGAGCGGGTGAAGGGAATCGAACCCTCGTCAGTAGCTTGGGAAGCTACAGCTCTACCATTGAGCTACACCCGCGTTGGCCGGAAGATGGTAACCCGGGATTCGCGCCGGTGGAAACCTTGCCGCAGCGTTGTCCCAGCGCGGCGACACGACCGGCCGAGCGATCGCGGCAGGAAGGTGCGCACCTTCACGCCCGGTTTGAATCCGGCTTGCCGCTTGCAGGCAGCTGAATCGATCCACCCGGGCGCTGGCTGAATCGTGTCGTGCACGGATGAGTCATGCACATAATGGCCGTGTCATCGCCGACCGACGATCCGCGTTGATGCGCTTGTGCTCGACATTCTCGTGCGACACCTGGGCCATACCGGAGAACTGCATGCGTTCGTCTGCCGAAGTACTCGCGTCCTGGCTTCATCGCTGCCGGATATTCGCGATGCTGCTGCTGTGTGCAGCGGCTGCCGCGACCCACGCGCAGACTGACGACGACGTCGCCGGGCCACCCGGCCGCGTGGCGAGATTGTCGTATGTTGCCGGCAACCTCGGCTTTCTGGCTGCAGGGGCCACCGACTGGAGCGACGCCAGCATCAACCGGCCGCTGACGACGGGTGACCGCCTGTCCGCCGGCCAGGGTTCCCGCGCCGAACTGGAACTGGGCGGCGGCACGCTGCGCATGGCCGATCACACCGAATTCGGCGTGCTGGAGCTGAGCGACCAGATCGCCCAGTTCGAACTCACCGAGGGCTCGCTCGATATCACCGTGCGTCAGCTGGATGAGGGACAGAGCTACGAAATCGACACGCCGACGGTGGCGCTGGTGATCGACCAACCTGGCACGTTCCGCGTCGACATCGGCGACGACGGCGGCAGTGACAGCACGCGCGTCACGGCGCTCGATGGCCGCGCCACCGTGTACGGGGAAAACAATGCACAACGCGAGGTACTCGCCGGGCGCAGCTATCGTTTCGTGGATTCCAGCCTTGCCGTCGTGGCGATCAATGACGTCGGAGGTGGCGACGCCTTTGACAACTGGTCCAGCGAACGCGACCGCAGTGATGCGCAATCCAACACCGGCCAATATGTATCGGACGATGTGATCGGCTCGCAGGACCTGGACCAGTACGGCGACTGGCAGGAGACCGAGGACTACGGCGCGGTCTGGTTTCCCACGCACGTGGCCGCCGACTGGGCGCCGTATCGTGATGGTCACTGGGCCTATATCGCACCGTGGGGCTGGACCTGGGTGGACAATTCGCGCTGGGGTTTCGCGCCGTATCACTACGGCCGCTGGGCGTATGTACGCAACAGCTGGGGCTGGATTCCCGGTCCGCGCGGCGTGCGTTCGGTATACGCGCCCGCGCTGGTGGCGTTTGTCGGCGGCGGTGGCTGGTCGGTCGGCATCGGAGGCGGACCGGTGGGCTGGTTTCCGCTGGGTCCGGGCGACATCTACAACCCGTGGTATCGCTGCGGCCGTCGCTGCTACACCGATGTCAATTTCAACAACATGCGCGGCCGCCATGGCGATGACCGCGACCGTTTCATCGCGCGCATCCACGATCGCTACAGCCACTACCAGGGCGGCATGCCGATGCGCGGCGAACACTACGCAAACCGCGACATGCCACGCGGCTTCACCGCCGTACCCGGACCGGCATTTGCCGGTGGACGAAATGTGCGGCGTGATCTGCTGCCTGTCGATCCACGGCAACTGGCATCCGCACCGGTACTGACGCGGGGCACCAACCTGCGGCCTGCGTCCGGCGCGACGGCGTCAGCTCGCGGACGCCACCCCCGTGTGTTGCCCGCCGGCGATTTCCAGCGCGATGTGGTTGCGCGTCATGACCCGTTGGCGCGGTCTTTCGCGGGCAACAGCGGCTCTGCACCCGACCAGCCCGGAATACACAACCGGCAATCGGTCGGCAACGTGCATCTGCTTGATCAGGACCGCCGCGCCGCTCGCGGCCCGGCGACCACGGCCTTCGATCGATCGGCACGCAACCCGGATTTTTCACGCAACATTCCGACGAATGCAGGCGTGGCTGTGCCGGATGATCGAAACCGCGGCGGCGGCGAATCGCGCCGGGGCGAACTTCCGTCGGCACGCTTTGCCCATTTGCCATCGCAGGACATGTCCGACCGCAATGACGCCGACCGACGCCAGTCATTGCGCAACGGCGAAGGCTATATCTCCGGCGCCGGTGACAACCAGTCGCGCGAAACCTACCGTGGTGCATCCACACTTCCGGTGGTGCCGCAGATCCAGCGCGCCACGCCGATCCGCCAGACCGCACCTGCGGGCAGGACGGATACGGGTCGCATGACGAATGGCGAGATGCGCTATTCGCAGACACGACGCTTTGAACCAGGCAACGATGCTGCACGCGAAGATCTGCGCCCGGCGTCGCGGCCGGTGTACCAGCCCGTTCGTGCCGAACCGCAGCGCCAGAGCGAACCAACCCGCTACGAACAGCCACGCTACGCACAGCCGCAACGCGCTACGCCGACATACCGGCAGGTGTCGCGCCCGGAACAACCCAGCCCGTCCCGCGGCGACTCGCATCCGTCCGGCAAGTCCGCGCCCGGCGTGAGAGAGGACGCTCGCGGTCACTGAGAAGCTGTTCGCTGCTTTCTATTTCGTCGGGGTACGCGGCCAGTCGGCACCCGCGCAGGCAGCCGCTACAATGTCGGCATGCCATCACATCCTGTCGCCGCACGCGCACTTGCACGATCACCCACGCCCTGTCCGGAATCGCGTGACCATGCATGAGGCGGGCGCTCCCGACGATGTCTCTTCGCCGAATCGTCTGCGCCTGATCCGCAGCTTTGTCCTGCGCGAAGGCCGCATGACACCGGCGCAACAACGCGCCTTCGACACGCTGTGGTCGCGCTTCGGCATCGACTACGGCGGCACCGTTCAGGACTTCGATGCGCGGTTCGGTCGAACGGCACCGAAGGTGATGGAGATCGGCTTCGGCAACGGCGAGGCGCTGGCCTGGGCCAGCGAGCACGACCAGACGCGCGACTTCATCGGTGTCGAAGTGCACGGCCCGGGCGTTGGCCGGCTGATGAATGCGCTCGCCGCGCGCGATGCCGGCAACGTGCGGCTGTACAAACACGATGCGGTGGAAGTGCTGGAACATGAGATCACGCCCGGCAGCCTGGCCGAGGTCCGCATCTGGTTTCCCGACCCATGGCACAAGAAGCGCCACAACAAGCGCCGGCTGATCCAGCCCGGGTTCGTCGCCATGCTCGCGTCGCGCGTGGCACCCGGCGGCCTGCTGCATCTGGCCACCGACTGGCAGGCCTATGCCGCACACATGCTCGAGGTGATGGAAGCCTCGCCGCACTGGTGCAACCAGATCGGTACGGGCCGCTATGCCGAGAAACCCGAGTGGCGCATCGAGACGCACTTCGAGCGACGTGGCATGAAACTGGGCCATGGCGTGTGGGATCTGCTGTATCGCCGGATCTGAGCATGCCGCGACATGCCCGCGATTCACCAGCCGTCGCGCCAGCGCGCTTATACTGAGGCGATCCAGACAGGGACGAATCGACGC